>NZ_WHIZ01000086.1:0-5674 GCF_009372125.1 Thermococcus sp. 101 C5 | reverse complement strand
GTTAGTTTGTTGTACCTGATTTTGGGGAACAGCTTCATTTCTTCGATTAGGACTCTGTAAGCGTGCTTGTAAACTCCGTTAAAGTGCAAGTGTGCTAGTATTGCGAAGGTTATTAGGTCGTAGAGGCTGATTATTTCCCTGTGAGTGTTTTTCGGGTAGTGTTTGCTGATTATCGGGTAGATTTCGGATTTTATGATCAGGATTTTCCTCTGAAAGCTCAATACAACCACCAATCAATCAAAAGACTTAAGTGCTTATAACTCTAACGATCTAATGGGAACTAGGGTAAACCTTTTATATTTTTACACTCTAACATTAAATGGTGTCGTATGATGAAGAAAGTTCTCAGTGTAATAGCCTTAATTTTTGTTGTAGCTGGAGCATATGGAATAACTCAGTATGCAAATGAAGAAAAATATTATTCCCTCAGAGCAACTTTTAGGATGGCAGGAATAGAATACAAAGGATATGAGCTGAGAGATGGAACTTTAGTTTTCAAATTTGAAAGGAAAGGAGATGTTTTTGCTCAGGTAATTGTATCAAAAGAGTATACAACAAATGAGAAAATCCCCGTAAAGGATGTAAAAAAAGTAATAATGGAATTAACAACCAATGGAACCAAAAAAGTCTATGAGGCCAAATTTGTAGGAGATGAAGGAGAAAAGATGATATATGAAGCTACAGAGAAGTAGTTACCTTTTAATTTTCACTTTCTTAAAGATAACAATTGCCACTCCTCCAATAGCGAGTATTATCGGAAGAACTATCCAATTCTTTTCTGGCCTAAATCCATGCACCTCATATGCTTCAATTGAAAGTGGATATTGAGAAGGATAGATAACAATGTAGCCATCAAGTGTTGAGACTACTGCAGAGTTCGTTGCATTTCCTATGTATTTAGAATCCTGGATTAAGATAAGCGTTGAGTTCTCTAAGAAAACCTTTCCATTGGCAAGTCTAGGCTCAGGGATATCAGCAAAAAGAAGCTTTCTAAGGTAGGAAACACCTTTTTTATACATTTCAGAATCAACAAGCCCAACTTTTTCTAAAGCCCAAAGAACTCTCGAAGTGGAGGTTATACCCGCTACAGATCCCTGAGTGTATGGAAATGCTCCTGTATTATATTGCCTCTCCTGAAGTATTTTTAGAGTTGCATTAAACTCTTCGCTCATGTTAAACTCTTTAAATAAAACTAGGGCATACGCAAAATAGTATGTAGGTATCTTGTAATAGATAGGAGCCCCCGTGTCATCTTTTTCACTAATCATCCATGTTAAGTTAGCCTTCAAGTATTCAAGAGAAGAAGTATAATTGTAAGGAATATCCAACATCTTAAAGACTAAGATGATGTATTCAGTATTGAAAAAGTCTTTCCATTTTCCATTTTCCATTTTCCTGAGAAGAAAGGAGATAATTGATTTCATCATTGTAATCCAATCCAAGATAATATTTAATTCTCGCAACTTCAGCAATTTGCCAGGGGAGCAACCCAGTTATATTTGAAGGCAATTCAGGAGAAACGCCACACTGAAGATAATAATCTGCGAGCACAACCTTTTCCCAATCAAATTGAGGTGTTATTTTCTCTAGGTAGGGACACGCTACCGAAGTGAGATTCCTAAATTCACTAATTCTGGAAACATCAATCAAATCCAAAACCCTATATCTCAAAACTCCCCAAAAACCAAAGTGTTGAAGATCAAGTAGTTTTTCTTTGTATTCTTCTTTTTCAGTTGCATATAAGGCCATTGCAACTTCCATTGGAGTATCGTAGTCCCTTACAGGCAAATTTACATTTTCTCCTAAGTAAGAGAGTGCAAACGCCTTGTAGACTTCCAATTCTTCATTAATATCTAATTCCTCAAGTGACTTTTTATCCCCTAGAGCCATTAATCCAAATATTTTCTCGATATCTGTAGAGGGGGCATTAGAAAGAAGCCACTCTCTAGCTCTTCTCACGGCTTCTTTAACTTGATTTCTAATGTCAATGTATCCGTTTGGGGGAAGATCTAAATACTCCCTTAAGGCAATGTAAGATAAGGCAGTGCCAAAATAACTATCCCAAGATCCATCAGAATTTTGAGTGTAGATCAACCAGTATGCTGCATTTGTAATTGTGGGATAATACCTCCCGTGAGCAAGATTCTCACACCTCATCAACGCCATTATTGCCATAGCAGTATACTCAGGCTCGTGTTTTTCTCCATATGCATAACCCCAAGAATCAAAAGGTGTTTTAATTTGCATTAGCCATTCACAACCCTCTAAGGCTCTTGCATATTCACCCACCTTATACAGTGCTATTACCGCAAAGGCCGTATCTGGAGTAGTGGGTTTGTAGATGTAGGGATATTCCCAAGCAAATGCTGGAGAGAAAAGTAAACCAACGATAATTATTTCTAAAAATAATCTTTTCACAAAATTCACCTCCTTAATTAAAAATAAAAAAAGAATAGTTAAAAAGCTTCAGCCGTAATAAACTTTAGCGGTCAACTCGTAGTAAGCCCAACCGTAAGTATAGTAGGCATATACTAGGAAGTACCATGTTCCTGGAGCAGGGTTTAAGTATTCTACATGTTCATAGCTGTTATAACTCTCTGATCTATCTACAAGGTTCCCGTTAGGATCATAGAGGTAAAGGTCTAGGTCATGAGCGCTTGTATCAAACACCAAGTCTCCGGTGATCTTTGTAGCTCCTGAGTTAACACTCATTGTAAAGGAGTCACTTCTGTCATATGTGGAGTGAACGTATCCTTGGAAGGTCTTTGTGTCAACTGTTGGCTCAGGTTGTGGCTGTGGAGAGGGCGAACTTCCAGGTTGTGAAAGAGAACCATCACTTACAACATCCACTTGATAGTTTGCACTTCCACTGTAGCTTACAACCTTAACTGTCCATGTTCCATCAGTTGGGTTGTAATAACCAACCTTTTCGAATCCGTAGTAAGCAGAATATGAATAGTCTACCTGATTACCATTGGGATCGTAGAGGTATAAGTCAAGATCGCTATTGGCGTTATCCCAATATAATGTTGCCGTTACGAACGAGGCTCCGCTAATAATGAACTGGTGGGTTTGACTGCCTTTGTTGGCAACGTATCCAGTAAACACTAGCTTTGCATAGTTATCATAGTTTATGGCCTTGTATGCGTTAACTCTACCTGCACCATAAGCTATATCAGCTATTTCATCTGGTTTCACGATATCCGCCGTTTCTATGAGGGCTGTTTTTACTTTATTTGGAGTCCAGCTTGGATGTGCCTGGAGTAAGAGAGCCGCAATACCAGCTACGTGAGGAGTAGCCATTGATGTTCCGGGAGCTGCTGTGTAGTAATCATTAATTGGTTGACCCATGCTAGTTCCACTTGCCCTAGCGGCAATTATCCAGTTTCCTGGAGCAACAACTTCAGGCTTAAGTCTGCCATCTGCAGTTGGTCCCCTACTTGAGAAGCTTGTTATAACATCGTATTTATCCACTGCTCCAACTGTAATAACTTTACTTGCAGCTGCTGGAGAGCCAATTGTATACTTATTAGGCCCGCTGTTTCCAGCAGCAACTACAACAACCAACCCGGCATCCCATGCTGCATTAACGGCTTGGCTTAAAGCATCAGTACCGTCAGAGCTCTGGCTGGAACCTAGGGAGAGGTTGATAACTCTAATACCGTACTTATCTTTGTTATTAACGGCCCACTCAACACCATCAATTATAGCGGATATAGTTCCAGAACCATCTGCACCTAGAACCTTAATTCCAACCAGCTTAGCGCCTGGAGCCATTCCTTTGTACTTACCATTGCTTGCCGCTCCGATACCAGCTGCTATTGAGGCTACATGAGTCCCATGACCATTGTCGTCATATGGATAACTCCTACCATTGACAAAATCTACCCATCCAATCACTTTCCCTTGGAGATCTGGATGAGAAGCATCAATGCCAGTATCAATTATTCCTATTGTAATTCCAGAACCATCATATCCTAAGTTCCAAACGTAAGTTGCCATAACTTGAGCTGCAGACTCATCCAGTCCTTCTAATTCCGCTGAAATTGTAACCTTGTAGTCTTCCTGGATAAACTTTACACCTGAAAGCTTAGCTCTGCCTTCTGTTAAACCTGAAATAACAAGTAAGTCTCTTACCCTGAGATCAGCAGCTATTGCAGGTATAATATTGTATACACGCTTAACTTTTGCACCCATTAGCTCAAGAACTCTTACTGCAATTTCCTTTTCTCTATGGTTTTCAAACACAATTATTGTACTAATTTCTTCGTTAGGATCTAATTTTTGGATTTTTCTGAACAATCCTAGCGTTAGTAGACCATAGTTCTTTTCAACATTCCTTGCTTGGTCAACTTTCTTCTCTGGAGTTGCTGCTACGCTCCCTACTACCAAACCTAGGACTAAAATCACCAACACGAGAACTTTTAGTCCCTTCATGTGACATCACCGAACATTGATGATCAAACTTGCCTAGTTATTTTCTGCTTAATAAATATTTCGGTGTTAACAGTTCTAATGAAAAATTAGCACATATAGTTAAGGTAATGTAAATATTTCGAAACTTATTGAAATAAAAATTCACAAGATCGTATCAACTATAAAAGAAAGTCCTATTTCTTTGTAACTCTTAGAAATGGATGTGTCAATTTAAATCTAATAGTCATTAAAAATTAACAGTTCTATAACAATCTTTACCAAAAATATATCATTAACCCTCACATAAAAATTCCAATTAGTATAATCCCCCCAGATGCAAGTACAATAGAAACGAGGATTCTTTTTGTGATCTTTTCTTTCAGAAGAAATGTCGCAAGCATTGTAGCCATAATTGGACTAGACTCTGTTATAGGGGTCGCAATGCTTGAAGTAACAAGTCTTATTGCCATAACAAAAAGATATTGCCCTACAATGGTTCCGAGGAAAGTTATAATAATAATCCAAGGGTAGTCTCTTGCACTAATTTTCTTTATCTCCTCCAAGACAGAGGGGATAAAGAACATGGCCCCTATGGTTCCCCCTATTATGCGTAGGCCTGTAATAAGAAGAGGGGACTCGTTTTCAACAAACCAATCAGTTAAGAGAACAGCAATAGTCCACAAAGCTTCTGCTCCAAAGACCCAAAGAACGCTTCCAAAAGAAGCCTTTAACTCTTTATTTTTGCCTTCGCTAAGCAAGATTACAACAGCAAGAACTATAAGAAAGGCTCCAAGAAAAATTCCTGAATTCAAGGGTCTTCCAAGGAGATAATGAGCCAATATCATCGTAAGTATAGGGTGAGGAGTAACTAATATACTAGCTCTTGACACTCCAATTTCTTTCATTCCTTTTAGGAACATAAAATCAGCAACTGTAAAACCTAAAATACCAGATGCTATAACAATCAGCCACCACAAAATTGGTTTGTTAGGAAATGGAACTGATACTGTTAGGATAACTGGGGCATCACCTCCTGAAGCCATTCAGTAACATCACCAGGCGGATCACCAAAACTAGAATGAATTCTGACAAAATTATACCAGAAGGCAAACAGAAAAACAAACCTATGAACCCTCCTCCAGTCTTTACCCCTGAAATTATTCCAGAAACGCTTCGTCCTCTCCTTCAACGTCCTAAACCAGCGCTCAACACTGTTCCTCGGCCCGAAAGTCACATGCAGATAACCCAACCTCAAACT
>NZ_WHIZ01000085.1:0-5823 GCF_009372125.1 Thermococcus sp. 101 C5 | reverse complement strand
GAATGCCACGCTTTCAGGGTCTTTGAGTCTGTGATCCCATCTGGGGATCACGACAACCACCTGAAAGAATTCAGCAAAAACCCTAATAAAGGTTACTATAAACACGCCCGTTTTGAGCGAAAACTTTTTAAATACATCTCAACGTTAGGATATTGGACGCCCCGGTGGTGTAGCCCGGTCAAACATGCGGGCCTTTCGAGCCCGCGCCCCGGGTTCAAATCCCGGCCGGGGCACCATAAAAAACTTTTCTGAGAAAATTCCATCAAAACTCGCATGTGTTTTATGTTGTTTTGGGATGTCAGGCTTTCAGTATTTAAAAAGAAAAAAGAAACGAAACTCATCTAAGATCTCAGCTTGTTAAAAATTCTGCAAGCAGGTTTACATAATCTTCATTTACTCCCTCTGAATACGTCAACACTTTCTCCCCTGTTTGGTACCTATCTTTTCCAGCCAGCACTATTACTATCTGCCCTCTCTCCCAGACGTCTCTCTTTATGAAGATTCCCTGTTTTCCGTTGATTACCTTTTCTTGTTCGTTCTCATCCAAGACCTGCTTTACGTATTCACCAACTCCATCATAGGCTTTGGGACCGCCGAGGATTATTATGATTTTATTCTTTTTGTAGGTTTCAAATTCTTCTGGCTTTGCCCTTGTTACCGTTGCTCCCATCTTTTCGAAGTGTTCTTTGATGTATTGCCCTTTTATGTTCCAGTCAATATCGTTGGATAGCACTGTTACTTGAACAATTGGCGCAAAAGTCTTTATTGGTTCAAAGTTTGATGCCCACTCCACAATGTCTTTTAGGGCCAGCAGCTCTTCTTCTCCACCAGCCTCTATTTCAAAGGAGATATAGGCACTCCTTATCCCGTCTCCGCGGTATTTCTCATCCCTTGTTATAACTGCAGAGAGGTAATCTTTTGAAAGGGCATCCAGGCTCACAATGTCCCTGTTTATTGCACTCAGCAGACGAACTCTCTCGATTACCGGACGGTTGGGGGTTAGAGTCACTCCAGTGCCCCCTACTTGGAGTTGTATATCATCATCTGTAAACCTTAGATTTTTCAGGGCATCAACAAGCGGGAAGTCCAGTGCATATACCCCTCTGGCTGGTTTTGAATGACCGAATATTTTCTCTTGGAGACTGAAGAACTCCAGTATCTTATCCTTTTCTACGGTTTTCTTTTCTCTTATCGCATCTCTGGCGAAGTTTAAACTCTCTGGGGGTAAAATGTACTGCCATCCAAATGCAGAATCAGTCGCGTTGGAGAACTCAATGGATGAGACACTTTTTATGAGGCCTATGTTTTTGATAATGAGTCTCTCTGCAGAAGGAATGAACGGCAGTATAGTTGGGATTTCAAATATTGCATAGTTTCCATTTTCGGCACTTTCTTTTTTAGCTTCCTCTATTACTGGTAGGAGCTCAAAACCAAGCAATGTTGCTAGGCTTCCCTTTTCATAGGCATCAAATGTTCCTATATGGGAGACAGGCCCTATCTGGATCAGCTTCTCACCATCGTAAACAGCCCCGTCGAATAACGTTCCGTGAGTTGCGACTATCCCTGCGTTGTTTTCTCTAAGATACCTGATTAAGCCTTGGACATCCTTAATCTCCCATCTTTTTAGCCATAGGTTGGATAAAATCACGACTTTAGGCTGAACTTCCTTAAGAGCAGTTGCAAGCTCTTCTGGGGAAACTATTGTGATATTGTAATACTGCGCGAGGTACTCCCAGTGGTGCCGTTTTAAGAATCTTGAATGAGTGAGGAATGGCTTTACTCTATCGAGCTCTTCTTTGTAGTCACTTAGATCCACTGGATATATCTCTGTTGCGTTGACAAGGAGTTCTATGTTCTCCGCTCCTTCCATGAAAAGCTCCTCTCTTACGGAGGGATCAACGATGAGCACGCGCTTCTCTGAGGGCTTTACGACAAAATATTTTCCAATGATACTCTCGCTTACATGACCTTCCTTATCTTTTACAGCTACCTTGAACTCCACTACACTCCCAGCTTTTTGTGAGGGGATAGTTGCTTTCCCGTAAAATGTCCTCAGGATTGCTGATCTGTTGTATATCCTGCCGACTATCGAATTGTATATTTCCTCGTTTTCATTTATGGTGGCGGTTTTTACTGGCCTTATCTGCCATTCACCGTAATTTATTCTATAATAGAAAGTGACTTCTTCAATGTCCAAATCCTCAATAACATAGAAATATGCAGTGTACTCCTCTCCTTCGGGTATTGAGAAGTACTTCGGGTAGGGGTTTCCGAGGATTACCAGAGACGGTTGTGGGTTTTCTATTAATACCTGCCCTACTGTAAAGTTAGACATAGCTAAGAGCAAAAATAGGGCGAGACTTAAAGCTTTCTTCATTATGAGATCACCTATATTGTGTTATGCATTAACTGTATTTATACCTTCTTTAGCTTAGAGGAGGATAACTTTTTATACCCTGTTTTGGATAAATAATCCAGTGGTAATCATGAAGAAAATTGCCCTGCTAGTCCTATCATCAGTAGCCCTCATCCTTTTGGGGATAGCCGTTGGCCCAGTAAAGATACCTTTTCAAGATATTCTTTCTGCGTTCAGTTGGGATACTCTAAAGGGGGCATTTTTGGATCCAAACTCGCTTAATGGGAACAGCTACATTGTTCTCCAAATAAGATTGCCTAGGGTTTTATTGGCGTACCTTGTTGGAGTAAGCTTGGCATCAGCTGGCACAGCTTCTCAGGCTCTCTTTAAAAACCCGCTTGCAGATCCGTATATAATAGGGATAAGTGGAGGAGCTGCAGTTGGAGCTTCACTGGCCGCTTTATATTTCCCCCAATATATGAGTGTTTTTGCATTGGTGGGTGCTTTCTTGGCAGTTGTTGTGGTGTATAGGATTGCAAAGGTTAATGGTCACATCCCAGTGGACACGCTGCTCTTGGCTGGAATCGCCTTAGGGTTTTTTACAAATGCTTTAACGTCTTACTTCCTCTATGTGGGGAGAGACAGAATCCACAATGCGATCTTTTGGCTTATGGGGACGTTTAACGGATCCGATTGGGGAGACGTCAAAATGGTTTTGTTTTCGTGTGTGGTAGGAGTTAGTATTTTGCTTTTCAGCTGGAGGGAGTTAAATCTGCTCCTTTTAGGAGAGGAGAGCATTTCGATGGGGCTCGATATAAACCGCTACAGAAAAATAGTGATTGGTGTCATATCTCTTTTGACGTCTTTTGCCGTAGCTACCAGCGGGATAATAGGTTTCGTGGGTTTGATAAGTCCCCATGCCATGAGGATAGTATTTGGCCCGAATCATAAGAGACTTTTACCCGCTTCGGCCCTTTTTGGGGGGACTTTAATGGTTTTTGCCGACATATTTGCCAGAATAATCCTAAAACCAGCAGAAGTTCCGGTGGGAATTATTACAGCTCTCTTTGGAGCCCCGTTTTTCCTGTATCTCCTCATAAAGAAAAAGAGGGGTGAGCTGTTTGGATAAGCTTGAGGTTAATGTGTCATTTTCCTATGGCGAAAAGCAGATTTTAAAGGATGTGGAGTTTTCAGCTAGAAAGGGAGAGCTTTTAGCAATTGTAGGGCCCAATGGTGCCGGGAAATCAACCCTTCTGAAATGTTTAGTTGGAATTTTAAAGCCTTCTGGATATGTCAGGCTAAACGGTTTGGATTTGTTAAGTTTAAAACCCAGAGAACGAGCGAAGTACATTTCTTATGTTCCGCAAAGTTCGTTTCCAGAGTTTGCGTTTACAGTTGAAGAGTTTGTCGAGCTCGGCACGTATGCAACTAGGGGCAGCGTGGAAGAAGCATTAAGAAAGGTGGGAATGTGGGAGAGAAGGAAAGAGCTTGTAACAAAGCTGAGTGGGGGAGAATATCAGCTGGTGCTGATAGCGAGGGCTTTAGCTCAGGGAAGTGATGTTATGTTGCTTGACGAACCAACTTCCCACCTTGATATCAATCACGCTCTCCGGATAATGAATCTTTTGAAGGGCATCAAAGACGAGAAAATCCTTGTGGCTGTTATGCACGACTTAAACCTTGCTTTGAACTATGCAGACAGGGTTGTAGTTCTAAATAAAGGGCAGATTCAGTGGAGCGGCAAATCTTCCGCCCTAACCCCAGAGGTTCTGGAGGGGGTATATGGTGTAAAAGCGAAAATAGTGGATGTGGAAGGGCAGAGGGTAATTGTTGCTTGGGAATAAAAAGTTTAAAGCTTTAGAAGGGTCTTCAGGCTGTCAGCGATTTCCTGCCTTATATGCTCCCTGTTCTCAGGTGTTAAAACGTAAAGCTTTCCGTAGTCCCTGAATCGCATGGCATAATTTCTGTGGACTGTCGCTAAAAGTGGTTTTTCGCTCTTAACAGCTTTTTCCACAGCTTCTGCAAACTCCCTGCTCTTGTATTCCATTGCACCGATTTCGTCGATTATTATGAGGTCTGCATCCTCAAGAGCCCTTTTTATTGCAGAGACCCCAACGCGGTTTAAATCCTCAAGATTCACAACGTACTTCCCCACTCTCGGATAACCATCTCCAACCCAGGCCAATATACCTTCTTCACCTGTGTCGAGGGCTTTAATTTTGAATCCAACCCTTCTACCCTTTTCTCTCACTTCCTGTGTTATAAAGCCACCAATTTTTAAGTTGTAGGCTTTCAGTTCCTCGGCAACTCTTAGGGCGAGGGTTGTTTTGCCCACTCCTGGTAAGCCTGTGATAAAGATTTTCATAAGACTCACCGAATTATAAAAAGAAAAGCAGAGGTTTAATAATTTGGTGCTGTATGTTATGGTCTGCTCGCTATTGGAGCCCCTATCCTTTCTCTCCATCTCTCTCTAATCATGAGCTTTTCCCCGTGGAATCTTTCTCTAACCATGTTTCTTAGCTGGTTGAGCAGCTGTTCGGCCTCTTGGTAGTTTCCTTTTTCATACGCCTCTCTTGCTTTCTCTAGCAGTCCTTTTTCCTCTGTCATATTGAGCCCAATGCTTTCAAATCTTTCTATAATGCTGCTCAGTTTTTCTATTCTGACCCTAACCCTCAAAGTTTGATTTGTTTTCAGCGCCAGCTGTATTTGTTCGCTTGCCATTCTGATCACACCTTCCGCGTGGGCTTTTGCAGCTATTGCCTGTCCGTAAGCTTCTCCGTAGTTTCCACTTTGATAAGCTTCCCTAGCTCTCTCAATTTCTTTAGTGGCAAGCTCTAAAAGTCTTTCCGCAGCCGGGAGCGTAGTAGTGCTGTTCTCCAACAATTTCCTAGCGAGTAATGTCTTATTTTCCGCAATTTCTATGGCTTCCCATACTATCTCTGCAGTTATGTTTGCCTGCTCGTCAGTAATGTTTGCCCTAACTCTGTTTCTTATTTCATTTCTAACTCTCTCGGTTATGTTTTCTGAATATGGTGTTTTTATGATCACCACTGATGTTACTCTGATTGTTGCCAGTATCTGGGTCTGGTTCTCGGTTCTGTTGGCGTCTACATATATGGGGAATGCCTTTTCAATCTCTGCCTTTTTGATAGCCCCTATGTCTCTTCCGTGGGCGATGACTATCTTAGTGCCCTCCAAGAGCTCTGGATAGTTCTCTAAAATGTACTGAAGCACCTGAATATTTGTTTCGTACCTGTCGTTGCCCCATATTCTGACCCATCCTATCTCCATTTCGTTTAGGTCATCTTCATAGTTTCTTGGCACTGCTGCTGGCCCTCCGATTATTAGCACCTTGTCTGGGCTGTTCTCTAAATGGTTAAAAGCGTGAAGTTTAAATATTTTGACTTAGTATTTTTTAATGGGTGGTTTAGTGTGCCTAAGGCGACCTTTGTTATTAGTGAGGAAAC
>NZ_WHIZ01000084.1:0-6046 GCF_009372125.1 Thermococcus sp. 101 C5 | reverse complement strand
ACAACCCTGTTAGCTAAGAGCTCTATCTCCTTAAGCTCCTCTTCGCTGATGCGCTTGTAGTGAGCTATATCTAATCTCGCCCAATCAGTGCTTAATTGGGAGCCAGCTTGCCAGACGTGCTTTCCAAGGACTCTAACAAGGGCCCCCATAAGGACGTGAGTACCGGTGTGGTGTCTCATGTGCTGTATTCTCCTCTCCCAGTCAATTTTTCCGTGAACGCTGTCTCCCTCTTTGAAGCCTTCAGGCTTCTCCACCTTGTGGAGGATTACTTTGCCAACTTTCTGGACATCGAGCACTTTAATTCCGTTGAGCTCGCCCAAATCACACGGCTGACCTCCACCTTCGGGATAAAACGCTGTCTGATCCAAAACCACCCAGTCGTCTATTACCTTAAGCACCTTTGCATCAAACTCCTTCATAAACGGATCCTCATAGTAGAGGGTTCTCGTATCTGGCAAGTCTTGAACGAGCTCAAAGTCCACTATTCTCTTCTCCTCTTCTTTTTTGGCAGTCTTTTCAGCCTCTTTGGCAACTAGGCTGTAGAAGTTGTCCGGAACCTTGACTTTCATGCCTTCTTTTTCAGCTACTTCCTTAACGATTTCAGGAGTCAGCCCCGCGAAACCTCCTCACCACTCAGGGGGCTCCAGACTCATCATTCCATTATCCATGTAAAGATCCGGTTATTTTAACCTTTTGTCGCTGAGAATCAAAAATATAGGGAATCAAAGAGCATAGTATTCAGGCTTCCTATCCTTGAAGATGTCATTAAACTCGTTAAGCTTCTTGTTCCGTGCTTCTTCGATGTTTATATCAACAACCCCCACTTCCTCCTTATCTTCGCTTGCCCTGAGCAGGATTTCAGCCTTTGGTGAGTTTATCTGGCTCATGCCTATGAACTTTAGCCCCCTCTCCTCCCCAATTCTGTTCGCTGTTATGCTGAATACTCTGTTCTCAAGGCTCCTTATTGGCATTGCCCTCGGAGCATAGGGGAGAACCAGATTGGCCGGATGTGCAACGATATCTGCTCCCTTAAGGGCGAGTGTTCTCATCGACTCTGGGAAAAACCAGTCAAAGCATATCATAATCCCGACCTTTGCAATGCCTATGTTGAAGACATGAAAGCCAAGGTTCCCCGGCTCGAAGAAAAGTTTTTCCCTGTAGAAAAGGTGAATCTTGCGGTATTTTCCAATGTAGCCCCATCCTATTGGCCCTACAATGACAGCGGAGTTGTAAAGTTTCCCCCTCTCATCCTTCTCAGCGGTTCCAGCCACTGTGAATACTTCATGCTCTCTCGCCTGCTCGACAAGAAATTGAGTTGTCTCACCATCTGGAATCTGCTGAGCTATCTCTGCCACTTCCTCTTTTGTCTCAAAATTGTAGCCCGTGTCAAAAAGCTCCGGAAGAACAATGAGCTTTGCACCTTGCTTTGCAGCCTCTCCAATTAATTTCTCAGCTTTGCTGAGGTTGGCATTAAGATCCAAAAGCTTTGGTTCCATCTGAACAAACCCAACTTTCATTACCCCTCCCTCCTCAACAGTTAGGAGTTCAATGGTTAATAACTTATCGAGCACATTTTTGTCCAAGTCGAGAGCTATAAAAGGATAAAATCACAGCTACGCAGTTTTTAGGAGTTTCAAAAAGTCTAAAATTGCTAAAATTTCCCCGTATCCCAAAATCGCCCCATAGAATATCGCAATTCCACCGAAAGGCTTTTTCTTAACCACCAACACAATATAAAGGCGCAAGAACAGCTCATGAAATCCCGGGTAGAGGCGAAGCTCTGCATGATCAAATTTTCCTTTAATCTCCTTTATTTTGCTCTTTTTGTTTTTGCTATTTGCTAATCCCTTTTGATGGAAAAGCTTAAAAACCAAGCAAAGTGAGCTTAGTCTGGAACGATTATCGAGGTGATAATCATGAAGAGGAGACCAAGGAAATGGAAAAAGAAAGGAAGAATGAGGTGGAAGTGGATTAAGAAGAGAATTAGGAGATTAAAGAGACAGAGGAAGAAGGAAAGAGGATTAATCTGATCCCTTTTCCCTCTTTATATCTCTTTTACGTGATTATCATGAAAGACTCCCCTTACGAGGCGCTTTCTCTTGAACTAAAAACATCTTCCGGAAGAACTCTTGTTTTTGCAGACCCCCACATAGCTTTTGAACTTTCAAGAGGATTAAGGGTAAGAACGAAGTTCGAAAAAAGCCTTGCGGAGTTTATAAAAGAGAAAGACCCCAACTTGGTAATTATCCTGGGAGACGTAAAAGAACCCCTTGGAATCAGCGCGTTTGTCAAAAAACTACTGGTTGAATTTTTTTCTGAAATTGAGGAATACAGCATTGTCATAACAAAAGGCAACCATGATGGGAAAATTGAGAAAGTCACAAAGGAATTCAAAAATGTGGATATTGTCAGTCATTTTATCCTCGATGGCTTGCTTTTCCTTCACGGGCATCAGAACCTCCCGGAAGTTGAGTTTGAAAGAGCTTTTCTGGGACACATCCATCCAGCAATCAGCTTGAAGCTTGGGGGAAATGTCAGAAAGGTCAAATGCTTCTTCAGGGTTGGAAGCTTTCTGATTTTGCCCACGATAAACCCCTACATAGAAGGGTTTGACGTGAGAGAGGGTATAAAAATGGTGCCATTTTTGAGAGATTCCTCTTCTGGAGAGGCTTTTCTTGGAGATGGAACATACATCGGCAAAGTTGAGCTAAACCGCAAGGCTTAAAACCTATGAAGTTAAATATTCATAGGTGTGAGAGAAAGATGGGAGACGTGTACGATAAGATCGAGGAACTCTTAAAAACACTGGGATTCAAGAAGAACGAACTTAGAATATACCGCTTACTCTTGGAGAAGAAGTCCCCCATGAGAATAACCGAAATAAAAGAAGAGCTTGGAATAAGTGAGAGAAGCGTTAGAGAGCACGTCTTCAACTTGTACAAGCGAGGAGTCCTCAGAAGAGAGCTCATTCAAAGGGGCTGGTTTGGCTATGTTTATTCCGCAGTCTCTCCCGCGGAGCTTCTGGCAAGGCTTAGAGAAAATGTCGTTAAAAAGATAAACGAAATTGAAAAAGAGCTAAAAAACGACAATACCCAAAGACCTTAGTATCTCAACCGCTTTTTCAAGCTTTTCTTTCTCGAACTTCCCGTACTCCTCTTCCAGAGCTTTAAATGCTTCTCCTTTTGGCATTATCTCGCCAAGCATCAGCAGTTCATGGAGTAGAATACTCATTTTCTTGTCTTCCAGTATTTTTTCAAGCTCTGCTCCTTTCTTTTCGTCAATCTGCTTTACCGATCTTGGATAAATAATGCCTTTTTTATTCCACTTCAGCCAGGGCTCAAAGGTAAATTTGTGCCCTATGTTTAGCCCCAGGAACTTGGAATCCCTCGACAGCCCAAGCATAACCAACTTTTCTGCCACTTCGAGATTCCTTTCAATGCTGAGCTCTCCAAGGTACTTCATTGTAAAACCTCTGGCGAATCTCTCAAGCTCTTCTTTCTTTGCTTTTGCTAGGGCTAAAGCAGTAGCAAGTACCGCTTTTCCTATTATTTCAAGGCTTTCTTTGCTGATTTTCTCTACACTGTCCTCACTTGAGTGATAGAACCTGTCAGGCCAAGTTATGGGCATCACGCTTGGAATCCCAAAGAAGTTGAACACATCATGATCGCTTCCGAGCTCGTAGGGATAGCTTCTGATCTTCAATTTTGGCAGGGGACTCCCTCCAAAGCTCTCTCCACCAGAGTTTGCAAGGTTGAGGTAGTACTCCAGAATCCCAGAAACAATTGAAAACCTCGATAACGGAGTTCTAATTATCATTATCGTTGAGTTGGCTCTGTCTTCACTTCCCCCAACCATGTCAAGGTTTATTGCCACGTAGTAATCATCGAGCTTTGTATATTTCTCTATAAACGCCTGCGTTCCATAATGCTCCGGAATCCAAAGAAAAGCGAAGCCAAAGCGGAACGAATCGTTGTAGAGATTATTGAGCACCTTAGCCAGCTCAATCAGCATCGCTGCTCCGCTTGCGTTGTCATTTGCACCCGGTCTAGGGTGGCATATATGGGCTACAAAAAGAACATAGGGAGGTTTCCCCACCGTTGCATAAACAATCGGAAGTGCCTGGCTGTCTGAAATTAGCGTTTCAACCTTGATTTTTGCCGTTACTTTTTCACATTTCTTTAGTTTCCCTATAACGGTGTTTGCAAGCTCCTCGCTTAGGGCAACTGCAGGGATTTTTGCCCATTCCAAGTCGTTCTTGGCTAAAAACAGCCCAATGTAAGGAAATGCTTTGCCTGTTCCTTTTCTGTAGGCTATAAACGCAAGGGCCCCTTTTTCATTTGCTTTTTTGTAGTTTTCATGCCACTTCTCGCCCACCATGACAATCTTGCCCTTTGCGTTTTCCCAGTCTTCTTCCCTCTCTATTGCAACAACTTCCCCCTCGGCTTTTCCAGGTGGAGAATGTGCCATTACGAGAAGGGGCGTCTTGGAGGTTGTTATTCTCTTCCCCACAATCTCAACTTCCCCATGTATAAGATCCCACGCAATAGGGGAAACCAACGTTAAATGCCACCTTTCTCCGTCGTAAACATCCTCAAAGAGCCCTGCTTTTATGCCGTTCACCCTAAGCTCTTCTAGTATATATTTAGCCGCTTCAACAAGCTCTTTAGAGCCCTGTATCCTGTGGAACTTAGCAATTTCAGAAATGTACTCCAGAACATTTTCCGCATTAAAGACTTCGGCTTCTTCCAAAAATTCTCTCATAGATAACACCAATGAAAAATAAGCAAGAGAACGGATAAAGTTTACTCTTCTCTACCCAGCATTTTAGGGTGAGAAAACATCTGAGGCACATCAAGCGCTTTTGTAAGTGCAAGTATCTCTGGGGGTTCCACAATTTTTGGAGTTTTTAAAAACTGCAGAAACTCCTCCTCAATTTCAACTTTTTCTTTAACGGTTTCAGCCCCTAGCTTCCTTGATTTTTCCGGTAGAATTTCGTCCTCAAGTTTTTTCAGCCCTTGTGTTATTTCTCTCATTCTCCTTTCTTTTCCATCCTGAAGACCTTTCCTGTAGGCAGTTTTAACTTCCTCGTATATCCCCAAATCTTCAGCTTTTCTGTAAATTTCTTCCTTCTTTTTTGCTACCCACGACACCCATTCCGTGTGTCCTTTATAACCAACAAAGTACCCAAAGCGGTATGCCTTCTTTATCAGGTCTTCCCTCGTCACAGCAATCACCAGGGGGCTTCATTATACACTTCTATCCCATTTTCAGTGAATCTCACTTTTTTCATATTGCTATCATGTGCAGTTCCTCTCATTTTCAATATCTGAATCCCCCTGACCATCTGGAAATTCCTCATAAAGTGGTGCATCACTATTACTCCACTCGCTACATAGTAGTCGTCCGTATATTTATCGGACTCCATCATTTCTGTTATCACGAATGCCGTTATACCCATAAGAGAAAGAAGTTTTATCAGCCTAACCAGTTCCCTTCTTTTGTTCTCCGGATCCCTGACCATAAGCTCCAAGGGAGTGAAGGAATCTATGACAACTCTCTTTGCATTTTCATTAACAATGATCATCTTTATTTCGTCAAGGATTTCTCCCCAGCTAGGCTTTTTGTCTCCCGCTGTAATGGTAGAGCTAAGGTCGTATATCACTATTTTTTTGCTTCTAATGAAAGAAAGCAAATTAAACTTATAATGAAACATATCCTGGATTATCGTCTTTGGGTCGTCAACAAGAGATATATAAACTCCCTTTTCCCAGTTTTTTGCACCTTCAACAAGAAACTGGATTCCGAGAGTGGTTTTACCGCTCCCGGGTGGGCCTGTAACAACATAGACTCTTCCCGGAATCAATCCTCCTCCGATAAGGTCGTCGAGCCCTTTCACTCCTGTAGAAATTCGTCTGTAGAATCCGCTTGAGATGTCTTCCATGTACCTCCCGTTCTGCCTACCCGTAAAGTGTGTGTAAAGTGTTAATTTCATAACGGGTAGGCTTCCAGCCTCCCGTCTTCATTGGCTGGCTTTCGGGGGGAACGG
>NZ_WHIZ01000083.1:0-6330 GCF_009372125.1 Thermococcus sp. 101 C5 | reverse complement strand
GTTAGTTTGTTGTACCTGATTTTGGGGAACAGCTTCATTTCTTCGATTAGGACTCTGTAAGCGTGCTTGTAAACTCCGTTAAAGTGCAAGTGTGCTAGTATTGCGAAGGTTATTAGGTCGTAGAGGCTGATTATTTCCCTGTGAGTGTTTTTCGGGTAGTGTTTGCTGATTATCGGGTAGATTTCGGATTTTATGATCAGGATTTTCCTCTGAAAGCTCAATACAACCACCAATCAATCAAAAGACTTAAGTGCTTATAACTCTAACGATCTAATGGGAACTAGGGTTAGTGACTAGTATATTCGCAATAAGGAGCTTTGGGTCGCTAACATTGTAGGTTAGCTTGAAATTAAGGTATATCGAGTAGACGGTTAGGTAGAGGATGAAAAACAGGAATAGCATAATAACTGTATCAAAGGAAATCTCTAATGCTTTTCTAAAAAGCTTATGAATGTGAGTATACTGGGCGGTTTTCTCCTCGTCTTCCATCCTCGTCATTTTCATCAGCCTACCGGTGTGTTCATCACCCTCTCAGGGAGGGGAAGGGTCATCACCACTTTCTATTTTTTCTCTAGGACTTTAAAACATTGCCCTTTAACACTACAGTTTATCACAGTTTGTCGTTTTAATAACACTATGACTCCTGCAAACTACTTGTTCTCTTATTATTGTTGAAAACCATTGGTTCTTTAAACAAACGCCGATATCTAGGTCGTCAAATGAAGAAGAGAAAAGTTATAACTCCTCTCTCGCATTAACCTTTGTAAAGTTCATGAGGTGAAGGAAATGAGCCTAGAAGCACTTTTCAAACCAAAGAGCGTTGCCGTTATAGGCGCTTCTGGCACACCCGGAAAGATAGGATACGCTATTATGAAAAACCTTATCGACTATGGCTACGAGGGCAAAATCTATGCAGTTAACGTTAAGGGCGGAGAAATAGAGATCAGTGGAAGAAAATTCCCAGTATACAAGAGCATTCTCGATGTCCCTGATGAAGTAGACATGGCAGTTATAGTTGTTCCCGCTAAGTTTGTCCCACAAGTGGTAGAAGAGTGCGGAAAGAAGGGAGTAAAAGTCCTCCCAATTATAAGCTCAGGTTTTGGAGAGCTTGGCGAAGAAGGGAAGAAAGTCGAGCAGCAGCTTGTAGAGACAGCCCACAAGTATGGAATGAGGATACTCGGTCCAAACATCTTCGGTGTTGTTTACACCCCAGCCAAGCTCAACGCAACTTTCGGTCCAACAGATGTAATGCCTGGAAAGCTTGCCCTCATCAGCCAGAGCGGTGCCCTTGGAATAGCCCTTATGGGATGGACAATACTTGAAAAGGTCGGTCTTTCAGCTGTTGTTAGCGTTGGAAACAAGAGCGATATTGACGATGCAGACCTGCTCGAATACTTTGAGACTGACGAAAACACCGGAGCCATCTTGATTTACATGGAAGGTGTGAAAGACGGAAGAAAATTCATGGAAGTCGCAAAGAAGGTCTCAATGAAGAAGCCAATCATAATCATCAAAGCTGGAAGGAGTGAAAGGGGAGCCAAGGCAGCTGCTTCACACACAGGTTCACTTGCTGGTGCTGACAACATTTACACAGCAGCATTCAAGCAGAGCGGTGTTCTAAGAGCACTAACAATTGGCGAGGCTTTTGACTGGGCAAGAACACTTTCAAACCTCCCAGAGCCACAAGGAGAGAACGTTGTAATCCTCACAAACGGTGGTGGAATAGGCGTTATGGCAACTGACGCCGCTGAGGAAGAAGGATTGAAGCTTTACGACAACCTTGAGGAGCTCAAGGTCTTTGCAAACCACATGCCACCATTCGGAAGCTACAAGAACCCGGTAGACCTTACAGGTATGGCTGGAGCTGAATCCTACGAAGGTGCAATTAGAGATGCCCTGGCACACCCAGAGATGCATGCCATAGCAGTCCTCTACTGCCAGACAGCTGTCCTTGACCCAAGAGACCTCGCAAAGATAGTCATCAAGGAGTACGAGGCAAGCGGAAGGAAGAAACCGCTCGTAGTGGCAATAGTAGGTGGCGTTGAAGCCAAGGAAGCAATTGACATGCTCAACGAACACGGCATCCCAGCCTACCCAGAGCCAGAAAGGGCAATCAAGTCACTTGCTGCCCTCTACAAGTGGCACCACTGGAAAATGAAGCACAAAAAAGAGTGATTTCTTTTCTCTTCTCTTTTCATCTCAAGTTTTAAGAAGAAATGGGAAGAGAAGCAAATCAAGAAGCGATGTACTTCCTTATTTCCTTGTACATATCGTTCAGTATTTCCTGGTAATCTACCTTGTTCTCCTCCACGAGATCCATGAGCTCCTCCAGCTGTCTGGTCCTTTCTTCGCTTACGAGCTCCTTGTATTTGCTTATTAGGTAGTGATAGACCTTCGTACCAAGCTCTGTTGGCACCAACTTCTTCCTTCCCTTCGTTTCGATAACATAGTGTCTGTCCAAGAGAGTTTTGACGATCTTTGCATATGTAGATGGCCTTCCGATTTTGCGCTCCTTCATAAGGGCTATTATGTCTCCCTGGGTGAACAGAGGTACTTTCGGAGCCCTCCATTTCTTGATTTCCTTAACCTTAATTATCTGTCCCTTCTCAAGTTTCGGTATCTGCCTCAGTGGCGGAGCTCTGAGCTTTGTCCACCCATCGAAGAGTATCTCCACATAGCCTTCCACTTCCGCTTTTGCTACTTTTGCGTCGATAACGGCCTTTTCGTAGAGTATCTTTGCCGCTTTCATCTGGGAAGTCATAAAGCGCCTGAATATCATGTCATAGAGCCTAAAGTGGTCCCTTGTTAGACTTCTTGCCAGAGTTATTATCCCATCCCTCAGCAGCTGCATGAGCCTTCCGGTATCTATGGGTCTTGTGGGCCTTATACACTCATGCGCCCCTTCTTCTCCCCACTTCCTTGGAGCAAAGTAATCCTCGCCAATCTCTTCGGTAATGTATTCCTTAGCGACTTCAAGGCCGACGTTGCTTACGTGAGTGGAGTCCGTTCTTATGTAAGTCACCAGACCCAGTTCGAATAGGTCTTGGGCGAGCCTCATAGTGTAGTCGGTTGAAAATCCTAGGAATCTTGAGGCATCCTGGAGCAGAGTATCGGTTGTATATGGTGGGAGGGGGTTTAGTTCTCTTTCCTCCAGTTGGACATCTTCAACGACTACCTCTTGGACTTCTTCCTTAGCTCCCTCAAGCGTCACTTCCAGATCGTTTTCAAGGGTTAACCTCATGAAGTCGGTTTCGCTTTCCACGAATTCTCTGTATCTCTCTATGATCCAGCCCAGAACGGGAGTTTGGACTCTCCCAGCTGAGAGGTAAGTGTTCTCAAAGACTTCCCAGAGCTTCTGGCTGAGCTCGAACCCTATCCATCTGTCTTCTATTCTCCTCACGAGTTGAGCATTTACTCTCGCTTCGTTCACGTCTCTTGCCTCTTTAAGGGCCTTTAGAATAGCCGGCCTCGTGACTTCGTGGAACTCTATCCTCTTTATGGTTGGAGTATACGGAGAAAGAACGTTTCTTATGTCCCAGGCTATCTTTTCACCCTCAACATCGGGATCAGTTCCGATCAGTATCTCATCAACTTCTTGGGCAATTTCTCTCATTGCAACGACGTTTTCAAGGGCATCCCTCACATCCCTTGAGCCGCACTTGGGGCATACCCCCTTCTCTTCCCAGTCCACGAACTGATGGCCACAGTCTCTACAGCGCTTTAAGGTATCGTAAACCGGAATAAAGTAAAGCTTTCCGTCATTTTCCTTTATCAAAACTCCGTGGTAACCTTCTGTAGTAACGAGATCGAACATGTGCCCTCCGCTTGCCAGTATGGTGAGCATCAGATCGCCTATGCTTACTTCATATGCCACTAAATCCCCAATACGCCGCTTGCTTGGCTGTCCAAAGAAACCTGCAATGGTTCTAGCCTTGTTCGGTGACTCCACAATCATAAGGGCTGACTTTACGAGGTCTTTTGTCTTCTCCGCTATTTTGCCCTCCATAATGAGCCTAACTTTCTCCCTATCAGCGTCGATTTCTTTTAGTATCTCCTCCAAGTTGAGCTCATTGAAGGGCTTCATGTCAAACTCCGCAAAGCGCCAGCGCATTTGCCTCTTAAGTCCGTTGAGGATCTTTTCGTTATCCACTATTAAAACGCTGAGACCCTTTGTGATACCTCCAGCGAAAAGCCTCGAAGTTCTTCCCGTGGCCTGTATGTACGTTCTCACGTCGGGAATCTCTATGTACCATTTTCCTTCCTCTTTCTTGAGGCTTACAAATGGGTCTTCTTCTATCCTCTTTAGAACTTCGGGCTTTCTTAACACATTCCTGAGGAACTCAACGGCTTCTCTAAAGACCCCAAGAACATGATTTGAGAACCCTTCTAAGGGCAGTCCTTCTGCAAGTGCTTCCTCTATCTTCAGGATTTCAAATTGCGGGATGTTTCTTATGAGTCTCCTTAGTCTGGCATACAGCTTCTCTGCCTCTCTCCTATCTTCATCTCCGAGAAACTCCATGACTTCGCTCATTAACCCTAAAACCCTGTATATGGTGGGCTGTTCAAGGTCTATGCTGAACCGGAACTTTGGAACACCGGTGAATATGGCGTATCTTATTAGGTGGGGCAAATCAAGCCCTCTCACGATGGAACCGTAATACGTAGCAACGCCTATCAGGTAGTCAACCTCTCCCTTCTCGAATTTCTCAAGCCCCTTTTTGTTCCTCGCTGAGACCAATTCCACCTTGAATCCTAAATCCTGAAGGTACTTCGTCAGCTTCTCTGCATACGCTATTCCCTGATCAACCGGGACAAATATGAGTCCTCCAGGGCCTAAGGTTTCCAACAGCTCTTTGACATGCTCTTCTATGGGCTTTTCTGGGAAGAGATAGCTGTCCACGACGTTTCTCAGTGCAGATCTGCCGCTTCCCACTTCAAAATCGAGAAGCTCACGGTAAAGCTTTATTCTGTCCCCTCTTGCACTTCCTGTGGCGGATGCTACAATTAGAACTCCTATCTTATTTTCACGCTTGAACTTTCTAATCTCCTTCTCAATGGCATTTATCTGCTTGTTCAGCTCTTTTAGCTTTTCATTCTTGTCACTACTGTTGCCGTTGAGGTATTTCGCCATCTGTTTTTTGAGCTTTATAATTTCCCAGGCCTTTTGAATGATCTCTTCGGTAAAGCCGAGGAGAATGAGGGAGCGGTCTATGTTCTTTGAGGCTTTGAGGAAGGCATCAACGTCATCCACGAATATAAAGTCAAACTTTTTATCCTTTAAGAGGTCAAAATTCCTCGCTAAATACTGTGCAGAGGTTATGAGGACATCAAACTCTCCGCTCTGTATCTTCTGGAGCATTTCTTCCTTTTCTTTTTTCTTCATGTTTCCGTGGTAGTAAGCTAAGTTAACGCTTACCCCGGTTTTTTCTGCAAATGTCTGAACTCTCTTGATTGTTTGAATTACCAAAGGTGTTGTTGGCAGGACTATGTACGATTTTTTATTCTTTTTTGCATAATAAACTGACATAAAAGCCCCAAAAACGCTCTTTCCCATTCCAGTGGGGGCGATTATAGAAAAGCTCTTTCCTCTCACTAAACGTTTGACCCAGGTTTTTTGGGCGCTCCAGAAAGTGAAGCCAGTGGCTTTCTCGAAAAGTTCTTCAGCCTCTTTTAACTTTCTCTCAAGAGAATACAGTTCTTCCCAGTGTTTTAAAGTCCCTTTTAGCTTTAGGGCATCTCTAATCCCTTTTATCAGGTCAAAATATACCTCAGCTTTTATTTCCTCATCAAGACATACCTCGCAGGGATGCTTCTTGTATAAACGTGAGTCACTTATTCTATCCTCACAGTTAGGACACATGCCTCTGTATATGGCCTTCATATCACCACCTTCCGATGCTCTTTTAAGGGATGCAAACTTTATAAGACTTTTTTTGAAGGCCTCTTTTGGTGAAGTGCATGATAGTGGAAAAACTTAAGCTCACCGAAGAGCTTAATGAACAAGAGTACAACAAGGTGGAGAGAATAGTGGAAAAGCTGAGAAAAAAGTTCCCACACGTTATGGTGAGGGAATACAAAACACAGAAAAAACTGACTTTCCTTGATGTAGAGCTTACTGAAAGGCTTAATTTTGACATAACTCTCGGGAAAAGGAAAAACTATTTCGTTTCAGTTGAGATGGAGGGTACTAAGGCGAAGTATGCCTTCCAAATAATGAAGCTTCTTTTAGATGAAGCTGGAGTTGAGTACACCTTTACTTTTTCTTCTGAAAGCCTCGCCCTTTAGGGCGGGGATGCAGTAAACTACCCAACAGCCCTCAAACAGGAAAGC
>NZ_WHIZ01000082.1:0-6438 GCF_009372125.1 Thermococcus sp. 101 C5 | reverse complement strand
TGACCTGTTACTCTGATGGAAATTTGCTGGCTTTACTGTCTGTTGATCCGGCGAATAAGCATGATGTGAGTGTTGTCCGGGAAAAGTTCTGGGTGATTGTTGAGGAGTTTTCCGGCTGTTTTCTGTTTTTGGATAAGGGGTATGTTAACAGGGAACTCGAGGAGGAGTTTTTGAGGTTTGGCGTTGTTTACACGCCAGTAAAGCGGGGGAATCAGATTAGTAATCTGGAGGAGAAGAAGTTTTACAAGTACTTGTCTGACTTTCGCAGGAGGATTGAGACTTTGTTTTCGAAGTTTTCTGAGTTTCTTCTGAGGCCGAGCAGGAGTGTTAGTTTGAGGGGGTTAGCTGTCAGGATTTTAGGGGCGATTCTGGCCGTGAATCTGGACAGATTATACAACTTCACAGGTGGTGGGAACTAGGGTTAGTCACTATTATCCTGATAGAAACCTACAGAATTTTAATAATCTATCTAAGGCAACACCGCGTTAGCATCACTCACATCCTCGAAGTTGGAATCGTGGCACTCGTCCAAAAGCTCATTGTTACTTCGGATTTCAAGGAGCTCGATGCCCTAAAGCTCTTTGCTGTTGGTGGATTGCTTTTTATACTCGGCTACCTATATATCAAGATAGGTGGTGAGTAATGGGAGTTCAGATTGGTGAGCTTTTACCAAGAAAAGAGTTGGAGCTTGAAAATTTAAACGGAAAAAAAGTCGCAATAGATGCGTTTAACGCTATTTACCAGTTCCTCTCAACAATAAGACAAAGGGATGGCACTCCCTTAATGGATTCCAAGGGAAGGATAACGTCCCACCTTTCAGGGCTTTTCTACAGAACCATAAACCTGATGGAAGTTGGAATAAAGCCGGCGTATGTATTCGATGGGAAGCCCCCGGAGTTTAAGAAAAAAGAGCTCGAAAAAAGGGCCGAGTATAGGGAAGAAGCACAGGAAAAATGGGAAGAAGCTCTGGCAAGAGGGGACCTGGAAGAGGCAAAGAAGTACGCGCAGCGGGCGAGCAAAGTAAACGAAATGCTTATCGAGGATGCCAAGAAGCTTTTGGAACTTATGGGCATCCCATGGGTACAGGCTCCTAGTGAAGGTGAAGCGCAGGCAGCATATATGGCCTCTAAAGGGGACGTCTGGGCTTCGGCGAGCCAGGACTACGATTCACTCC
The DNA here is from genome assembly GCF_009372125.1 of Thermococcus sp. 101 C5. Lineage (NCBI taxonomy): Archaea > Methanobacteriati > Methanobacteriota > Thermococci > Thermococcales > Thermococcaceae > Thermococcus > Thermococcus sp. 101 C5. The sequence goes on along the minus strand of NZ_WHIZ01000082.1, from coordinate 5,264 downwards.
TGTTTGGAGCCCCCAAGCTAGTTAGGAACCTCACCATAACTGGAAAAAGAAAGCTCCCCGGAAAAGATGTATATGTGGAAGTTAAACCGGAGCTCATAGTTCTCGAGGAAGTTCTAAAAGAGCTTAACATAACAAGGGAAAAGCTGATAGAGCTCGCAATTCTTGTAGGGACGGACTACAACCCTGGAGGCATAAAAGGAATCGGGCCTAAAAAAGCCCTTGAAATAGTCAAATACTCCAAAGACCCCCTCGCGAAGTATCAAAAAATAAGTGATGTTGACCTCTACGCAATAAAGGAGTTTTTCCTAAACCCGCCGACTACAGATGAGTACAAGCTCGAATGGAGGATGCCTGATGAAGAAGGGATACTAAAGTTCCTCTGCGATGAACATGACTTCAGTGAGGAGAGAGTTAAAAACGGCCTGGAAAGACTTAAAAAGGCAGTTAAGGCCGGGAGACAGTTTACATTAGACAGCTGGTTCAAAAAGAAGTGATTAGAAAAGCTCAGAGTGGAAGCTTCAGTCCCAGTTTTTCTACCATTTCTTTGTATCTGTTTCTTACTGTTACTTCTGTTACTCTTGCAACCTCAGCAACTTCCCTTTGAGTTCTCTTTTCGCCCTCGAGCAGTGAAGCAATATACAAAGCCGCGGCAACAAGACCGGCAGGACTCTTACCACTCGTCAAACCCATCTCATAAGCCCTCTCAAGGAGCTCTACAGCCCTCCTCCTCGTCCTCTCACTCAGGCCGAGCTCATCCGCAAACTTGTTCACATAATCCGTGGGCTTCACGAAAAGCTTCTTTGGAGTCAGGTTAAGGTTCCTTGCAATAAACCTGAAGCTCCTTCCAATCTCCTTCTTATCAACCTTGGCAATATCTGCAATCTCGTCCAGAGTCCTCGGAATCTTTAAAAGCCTGCATGCGGCATAAACACAAGCTGCAATGACACTCTCAATTGACCTTCCCCTGATAAGCCCCTTCCTAACAGCCTCCCTGTAAAGCCTTGCCGCTTCCTCCTCAACGTGCTTCGGCAGGTTTAACCTCGCACCAAGCCTGTCCAACTCACTCAAGGCAAAAGCAAGGTTTCTCTCGGCGGCATCGCTAACTCTCAGCCTGCTCTGCCACTTCCTAAGCCTGTAAATCTTCTCCCTCATCAAACCCTTAACATTCCTGTCGTAACCAATATCCGTCGAAAGACCCTTATCGTGCAACAGAATACTCTCAGGTGCACCAGTTCTAGAACGCTTCTCCCTCTGAGAAGCATCAAATGCTCTCCACTCGGGACCCATATCAATCATGTTTTCCTGAATTACAAAACCGCAAGTTGCACAGATTACTTCTCCCCTTTCGGGGTCATAAACAAACTTATCGGAACCGCAAACTGGGCAAACCCTTTGCTTAGTCACAATTACACCCCCACGGTCATTGAACTTGTCAATTCCCATATATAAATCTTAAGTTTTTTCAAACTTTGATATTGAATTTGTTATCCATCTTATGTGCTCTTTTTTAAAGGTAATCTTTTCGAGCACTCTGACGTCATCTTCAAGGACATTTACATACACCCACAGGAAAACCGGATCACTATCACTTCCAACAACAAGGTTGCGGTAAAGAATGTCAAGAGTTCCATCGCTACTTTTTCTTGCCGACAATGGCTTCCAGATGTCCAAATTAACTTCTCCCTTTTCGTTTAGGAGATTAATGACGTCCTTAATTTTCACGTCTTTATCACCATCTAATCCTAAAGTCTCTTCTGGTTCTGGCTTCTATTTGAGCTAAAATCTTTTTAAGCTTTTCATCCGTGATTCTCTCGGTTATCTGACCAGCTTGGTACAACTGAGCTAGAATCAATTCTACCTGTCTCGCAAGTTCGGGTCTCACAAGCTTAACCCTTGCAAGCCTCTCTCTCGCTTCAGGCGTGAGAATTTGCCTCATCAAGGCATCTAACTGGGCCTCTAACTCCATCTCCTGCCTTGCCCTTTCTTCCTCCTCTTTTTGCTGCTCTGCAAGTCTCTTCTGAAGTTCCAAAAGTTTTCTCTTCCTGATCTCCTCAATATCTTCAGCCATCGTACCACCCCAAATAAAATGATATTTAAAAGTATTCAAAAACTAATTAAAGCCAAAAAGTAAGAGAACATCAGTACTTCTTAAGCTCTGGGATTACTTCTTCGAGCTCCTTCTTAAGCTCTGTAGCCGCCTTGTCAAGGAAGCTTCTTCCCTTTGGTGTAACTACCCTTCCCTCTCCGGGCACCTTTGTAACAAACCCAGCTGCTTCGAGCTGTTGAAGAGCCTTTCTAATTATGCTTCCGCTTCCCTTGTAAAAGTGCTCCGGAGCGTGTCCTCTGTTTTTCCTTCCACCGTACCAAGTCCTCAGCCTCTCAATACCAACTGGCCCGTCAACATAAACCTTTCTGAAGACTGAAGCAACTCTGTAGTACCACCAGTCGTCCTGCTCTGGGAGTCTCTCCTTGTGTCTTCCTGTCTTAACGAATGGTGCCCACTCAGGTGGCTTTATCTCGGGGACTTCCTTCAACTTTTGAGCTACCCTCTCAACGAGTAAATCACCGGGAACGTCATAAACTGTTGCCATTTTTCACTCCCTCCCTTTCTTGAACTTTTTCCTAAATTGAGCAATGTCGAGCTTGACTTTCTTAACGGGTTTTTCCTCCCGCCTCTCTTTCGAGAGTTCCTTAAGCTTGAGCTTGTTTAAATACTTTTCCCATCCCTCTCTGGGACGGAACAATATAAACCTTTTGCCCCTCACATCAATAAGCTCACTATCCGTCAGCTCCGCAACTTTCTCTGCTATCGCTTTTCTATCCATCTGAGTTGCTATTAGAGCGCCTTTTCTTATCTCGACTTTTAATACGCCGTCTTTTTTAAGCTGAGTGTTGATTTCTTCGATGACACTCGCATCTAACCCTCTCTTTCCAACCCACGCCTTAGGTTCAATATCATAATATTTGGCCCTTAGAGCTCTTCTCACCTTTCCAGGTAAGCGCTTTTCCATCTCTCTCACCTCAAGTAATCTCGCCCTTACTCACGGACGCGAAGTTTTTTAGGAGAGGCCCTTTTTAAACCTTGCTTAAGGTATTGCACACCTTTGACCAAAAACCCTTATTAAGTTTTGGCCTTAACTTTGTATTGGTGACTGCCATGAAGGTGCTGTTTTTAAGTGCCGACGACTTTGAAGATTTGGAACTGATATACCCCCTCCACCGCATAAAGGAAGAGGGGCACGAGGTATATATTGCAAGCAACAAGAAGGACACAATAACCGGAAAGCATGGATACTCCGTAAAGGTTGATCTGCTGTTTGACGAAGTTGACCCGGATGAGTTCGACGCGCTTGTGTTACCCGGCGGAAAGGCCCCGGAGAGGGTTAGGATAAACCCAAAGGCCGTCGAGATAGCCAAAAAGATGTTTGAAGCTGGAAAGCCAGTAGCAACCATATGTCACGGCCCGCAGATACTTATCTCCGCCGGAGTCCTCAAAGGAAGAAAAGGAACCTGCGTTGTCACAATAAAGGACGACCTCATAAACGCGGGTGCAGAGTACATTGACAAGGAAGTCGTCGTTGATGGCAACTGGGTAAGTTCAAGACATCCCGGAGACTTATATGCTTGGATGAGAGAATTCGTAAAGCTTTTGAAATGACTACTTCCATTTTTCTTTATAAGCCAAGCACTTGTGGATTGATACAAGATTATAGGCCATAGTTAAAAGAAATTTTCGTTAATTTTAAGTTAGCATGGAAAAGAAATCAAAGGGAGTGCACAAAAGCTGTAGGATAAGTTAAAGACATTAAAAATTGAAAGGGAAATCAGAGGACTTCTCTGTCCCTGTTTTCTCTGGTCAGTTCAGCCCTTCCTTTTTTGAGTGTTTCCTCTATTTTTCTGTAGTACTCCATCATTTCTTTGCTGACACTTGGGCCAACCTTCTTGAGAGCTTCCTCAAAGTCTTTCATTGTGACCTTGACTTTCTGCCTGATCTCGCTTGCCCTTGTACCGGGCTTGATAACACCCTCGGCTATTGCCCTTCTCATGGCGTTCAATGCTGCCTCTCTCACAACTGCTTCAATGTCAGCTCCAGTGTATCCTTCTGTTCTCTTTGCTAGCTCCTCACGACTGACGTCTTCAGCCAATGGGACGTTTCTTGTGTGCACCTTGAATATCTCAAGTCTTGCCTTTTCGTCAGGCGCTGGAACGAGGATGAGCCTGTCGAACCTTCCTGGCCTAAGCAAGGCTGGGTCTAAGATGTCCGGTCTATTGGTTGCGGCAATAACCACAACACCACTGTTCTCCTCAATACCATCCATCTCCGTGAGCAGCTGGTTAATAAGCCTATCTGTAACTCTGTTGACGTCTGTGCCTCTTCTTGGGGCTATTGCGTCAATCTCGTCAATGAATATCACTGTTGGTGCAGCCTGTCTGGCCTTTCTAAAGATTTCTCTTATGTTCTTCTCGCTCTCACCGACCCACTTGCTAAGCACTTCTGGTCCTCTGATGCCGATGAAGTTGGCCTCACTCTCTGTTGCCACTGCCTTAGCTAGCAAGGTCTTACCGGTTCCAGGCGGACCATAGAGGAGGATTCCCTTCGGTGGATTGATTCCCATGGCCATGAATGCCTCTGGATACTTAAGGGGCCACTCCACAGCTTCTCTGAGCTGCTGCTTGACATCCTCAAGACCACCGATGTCCTCCCACCTAACGTTTGGAACCTCCAAGAGCACTTCTCTTAAGGCTGAGGGCTCAACCATCTTTAGAGCTTCGTAGAAGTCCCTTCTGGTTACCTTGAGCTCTTCAAGGACCTCCTTTGGAATGGTCTCTGCTTCGAAGTCTATCTTGCCTTCCTCTATGAGTCTTCTTAGGGCAGCCATAGCGGCTTCTCTTGCCAGTGCTGCTAAGTCGGCACCAACGAATCCATGAGTCTTCTCGGCAAGCTCCTCGAGGAGGAGGTCAATTAAGCGATTCTTCACTTCTTCGTAGAGCCTTCCGTCCTCGTCAGCCTCTTTAAGTAGTTTCTTAATCTCGTTGTCTCTGTCGGGAGTTTCGTCTATCTTCTTAAGCACCCTCTCAACTGCCTCTCTGAACCTATCGTCCTGTTTAAGCTCCTCAAGGATTCTCTTAACGTCTCCTTTCCTGAAGTCGGGCTCAATTGGCATTCCTCTTGTGTGGATTTGGAGGATTTCTTTTCTTCCCTGCTTGTCAGGAACACCAACCTCAATCTCCCTATCAAACCTACCCGGCCTTCTGAGAGCTGG
>NZ_WHIZ01000081.1:0-6604 GCF_009372125.1 Thermococcus sp. 101 C5 | reverse complement strand
AGTTTCTTCTGAGGCCGAGCAGGAGTGTTAGTTTGAGGGGGTTAGCTGTCAGGATTTTAGGGGCGATTCTGGCCGTGAATCTGGACAGATTATACAACTTCACAGGTGGTGGGAACTAGGGTATATACCTTCTATATGACAATTAGGTGTAAAAAAGTTCATAAATCCAATCTGGAGGTGAACTTATTGAGTATAATAAAAAAGTACACCAGTATACCTCTGCCATATAGAGTTGGTGTTGCATTTTTATTGGGTGTCGCATTCGGGCTGAGTCTGTGGTACTACGACATGGCAAATGGAAGCAATCTCGGTGAAAGGGTAGCAACATACATTTCACCTTTTGGTGCAGTGCTCGTAAGGATGCTCAAAATGGTCGTTATACCGATAGTGTTCTTCTCTCTCATAGTCGGATCTTCAGGACTCTCACCAAAGAAGCTGGGAAGGGTTGGTGCAAAAGTTCTCCTATGGTACATGCTCACATCATTTATAGCCGCAATGATAGGTGTCGGTATTGCAATGTTCGTGCACCCCGGCCAGGGTGTGGCGGTTGACGTTGAAAAACTTGGGAGCTCTATGGGAGAAGGAGGCCCCTCAATAACCCCGCCTTCAGGGCTGACGGATTTAATTCTTAAGATGTTCACAAACCCCTTTGAGGCATTGGCAAACGGTGAGTTCCTTCCGATAATAGTCTTTGCCCTCCTGTTTGGTCTCGCGGCGAGAGTTCTCCTTGACCACACCCAAAATGAAACCGAGAGAAGACAGATTCAAATGGCACTTGACTTCGCTTCCGGCGCAAACTCGGTAATGTTCAAGATAGTCTCCTGGATTCTGGAGTACTTCCCAATAGGTGTGTTCTCACTAGCAGTTGTCAACTTTGGACTCTACGGGCCAACCATAATTGGACCTTACCTAAAGGCCGTTTTGGGCGTTATTTCAGGAATTGCTATAATGATATTCATCGTTTACTCCATCCTGCTTTCAATCGTCCTCAAGGAAAACCCAATAGACTTCTTCAAGAGGGCCAAGGAAGTTATGATAACCTCGTTCTTCACCAGGAGCAGTGCCGCTACACTTCCAGTCACAATTAAAACCGCAATAGAGTCTTTCAAGATAAAGAGGGAGCTCGCAGAATTCTCTCTCCCAGTCGGTGCAACAATCAACATGAATGGAGTATGTATACACCTTCCGATGTGGGCAGTCTTTGCAGCAGATGTCTTTGGCATTGACCTCACAGTTAGCTCTTTGGCCATAGTTATAATAACCACTGTGCTGTCGGCAATAGGTGCAGGAGGAGTCCCCGGAGGAAGCCTAATGCTCCTCTTCATAGTGCTTGGAACCCTTGGCCTTGAGCCAAGCCAGATAGCGATAATAGTCGCCCTCGCTTTGGGAGTCAACCCACTCATAGACATGTTTGAGACAATGAACAACGTTACCGGAGACCTCTGCTGTACCTATATTGTTGCCAGAAAAGAAGACATGATCGAGAAATCGTAAATCTTTCTCTTCAACCTTTTTTATTTAATCATCCAAAGGTTTCTATACATATCCTGCATTTCTTCGGGTCTATCTCAGGGTCTACCCTTGAGTGAAAGGAGCAGACGTAGCCCTTTCCGAGCATCTCAACGGTTATCTTAATTAGTTCTCCATGAATGTAGTACTCGTCGGGCTTCTCTTTCATGATTCTATCCGCCAGTCCCCTTAGCTTCTCGTCAATGTCAGGGAACTTCTCCACTTCTATGAGGGCGCCCCTGTTCATCCCTAAGTATCTCGAAACGGCAGACTGGGTTATATGTAAAAGCTCCGCTATCTGAATCTGGTTAAGTCCCCTCTCCCTCAACAGCCCCACCAGCCGCCTGCGGAGGGCAGGGTATACGTATTTTGCCACGGCATCGAAGGCGTTGGTCTTCATGATACTTTTTATGACGCATGGAATATATAAACCTTTCTGTCAACTTCTTCAACTTTTTGTTATGACATAAGTCATATACCTTTTTTAGGTTAATAAACCGCAAAGCTTTTATGAAGAACCCTTCAATAATAAAGTGAATATGACAGGTGTCATAAAAATGGAGGTGGTTAAGCATGGCAATACGGCTTCCAAAAGAGTATGAGATGTTGTGTAATCAGTGTTCAATGAGTTTAGCAGGAGGATGTACGATTCAAGGAGTTTGTGGAAAGGATCCAGACCTTAACTCCCTTCAGGAGGCTCTCCTCTACGGGATTAAGGGAACATCAGCTTATTATTATCACGCCCTTGAGGTTGGCTACGACGATCCAAGAATCGGCCACTTTCTGAGCAAAGCCCTCTACTCAACGCTCACCAACGTCAACTTCGACAAGAACCGCTTCCTCCAGCTCGTCCTTGAGAACGGAAGGGTTCACCTAGAGGCCATGAAGCTTTTGGATAAGGCCTACGTTGAGACCTTTGGAAGGCCTGAACCCGTTGAAGTACCCACGGGAACGGCCGAGGGGCACGGCATACTCGTTACCGGCCACAGCTACAGGGCCCTTTACGAGCTCCTGAAGCAGATAGAGGAGAGGGGCCTTGAGGATGAAATAAAGGTTTACACCCACGCCGAGATGTTCCCCGCTCATGCCTATCCTGAACTCAAAAAGTTCAAGGCCCTCTACGGAAACTGGGGCGGGTCTTGGCTCTATCAAAAGAAGGAATTCGCCGAGTTCCCAGGGGTTATAGTGGGTACTAGCAATTGTGTCCAGCAGCCGACCAAGGCTTATCAGGACAGGATTTTCACCACAGGAATAGCGGGCCTTGAGGGAGTGCCCCACATAGAGGACTACAACTTCGAGCCCGTGATAGAGAGGGCCCTTGAGACGCCGAAGATGAAGGCCCACGACGGCGGAAAGCTCCTCACCGGCTTCCACCACACAAACGTCCTGGCTATGAAGGACAAACTGATAGAGCTGATTCAGGAGGGCAAGATAAGGCACATTTTTGTTGTCGGCGGTTGTGACACGCCGCACAAGGGCATGGGTTATTACGAGAGGCTCACCGAGCTGATTCCGAAAGATGCGCTCATACTATCAGCTGCCTGTGGCAAGTTCCGCTACAACGCGAGGGACTACGGCACAATAGAGGGCATTCCACGCTTCCTCGACTTCGGCCAGTGTAACAACGTGTACTCCATAATTGAGATAGCAATAGCTTTAGCGAACGAGCTTGGAACCGATGTCAACTCCCTGCCGGTGAGCATCGTTTTGAGCTGGATGGAGCAGAAGGCCATAGCGATACTCTATTCGCTTCTCTATCTCGGAGTAAAGGGGATCTACATTGGACCCAAGCCGCCAGAGTTCCTTACGCCGAACGTCTTTGAGATCCTTAGGAAGAAGTTCGAGCTGAAGCTCATAAGCGATCCAGAGAAGGACCTGAGGGAGATGCTTAGCAAGGGCATCAGCGTTGATGAGAGCGCCCCGCTGGCAGAGGAGCTGGAGTGAGGGTTTTTCTATTTTTCTTTTTAATGCTTGTTATTATCGGGTTGCCATGTTTTTGGTAATTGTATCACTCAAACTCCTCCCAGTTAGATTTTATTCTGATTTTCATTGCCTTGTTAAACTTTTGATAGTAAATCTTTTAAGGTTTTGGATTTACTATCCATTGAACTCTGTGAGGGTGTTCAAGAATGTGGAAGAAAGCCCTTGCCGTACTCTTCGGGTTTTTAATGTTGGGACTAACTGTTAGCAGTGCCAGCGCCTCGGCGAGCTTTGTTAACGGCACGGTGAACGGTACCGTAACGGTTCCGCCAGAGTTTAATCCCGAGAAAAAGCCCGGGGACGAGGTTCGGCCGCAGTTCGGCGGTGCCACCGTCGTTGCAGAGCCGTTCATCAGCGCTTTTGTTCCGGGCATAGGGTGGATAGTTGCTGTCGGTAGCATCGTAGCATTAATTGCCAAGTACGTGTACTCAAAGCCAGTCAGCGAGTTTACTGAGGCTTTTGTGGGTGAAATTCCAGACAAGATTACTTACAATGGGCAGGAGCTGGCAAAGGGTGTCAAGACAAACATTTGGGGCACCAGGGTGGAGATTGGCTACGGTTACGTTAAGAAGAAGTGGGGCGGGCTTAAAAAGGAAGCCGTCATAGTAAAGCCAGTTATCACAATAACCAGGGACGAAGTCAAAGCCGTTGAAGATTTGTTCAGCCCGAAGGAATACGGCAAGCTCCTCGCAAAAGCATACCTCAACGGATGGGACGCCAACGATGCCAAGAAGCTTGCAGAGGAGTTCAACAAGAAGTACAAGAACTTTAGGGTAAAGTTTAGAGGGAGATACGCCTGCGGCAGTTACTTTCCCGAAGGTGACGTTATAATTGATAAAGAAGGGGCAAAACACATTATTGAACGGCACATCTTAGAAGAAAAGTGGAGATACAAGTCAAAATTCAAGTACTTAACTGCGGACATGCTTTTCCAGATGCTCAGGGAGACGATTGAAACTGGGAACTCCTATTGCCCAGGATCAAGCAGTAAGTATAAAAAATTAGCCCTTGAAAAATATTACCATGGAATGGGAATGAAGAACAAGTTAAGAGTCGTGATTCAATTGAAAAATGGGATATATAGGATTGTCACGGCATTTCCAGTAGATAGGTAAGCTTTTTACTTTAATTTTTTGCCTAAGGAGGTGACGATATGAAAGAGTTTGAAATTAAATTCAAGTTTTATGGTGGTTATGAGACATTTGATAGGATGGGAAGAGAAATCATAGAGCACGGGCTTGAAAATGGTGAGAGCCCTGATGTGATCATCACTAAATGCTTGGAGGAGTATGAAGCGTGGATGTATTACAAAGGGAACGAAATATTCCAAGCCACAGTTGATTTTGACGTATTTGTTTCAGACCTCATTGCACTGGCATTTTATTCCCTCCGTGGGGATGTGCCGGGAAATATCGACTTTAACGGGAGGATATTCACGGATATGAGCCAGCTCCCGGGATGGTGGAGGAAGGAAGCTGAAAAGGCCAGGGCAATTCTAGAAGAACGGTTCGGAATCGTGACAACGAATCCAGTGTTTTGCTCAACTTTCGGGAGTTATGACCCAACGGTAATAATCTTCGCATTTACAGAAGGAGAGGATCTGCATCTCGTGAGTACCACGTACAACAAAGTTGCGAGACTTAGTGCCAGAAAAATTGCCGAATATGTTGCCGAAGTCGTAGGGATGGCAATTACGGAACTTGAGAAACATATCGGACTGTTCGAGGAATTTGGGATCAAAGAATACGCTGAGCGCGTAAAAACTCTCAGGGAAAAGTGGGAGCTCCTAAAAAGCACGCTGGCAGATTAAAACCCTCTGGGTTGGAGGTCATCCCAATGCCGGTTAAGTTCTTGGTTGATTCCCCCTCTAGAAGAGTTGAAAATCCTCTACGTGCTTGAAAAGTTCGAGGAGGACGAGAAAAGAGTGATAAGGAGGAACTGCAGGGATAGGAAACTCAGGGTAAGTTTCGGCACTTACGGGCCACTCTCCAGTGATGCTCAGGAATGAGAGTGATTATATACTCTTCTATGAACTCTTTAAGAAGCTCAACCCTGGGGTGGATATCGTTGACGTCAGAGGACTTTCTATGGAGCTTAGGATGATCAAGGATGAGTGGGAGTTAGAGAACATAAGAAAAGCTGGAAAAATAGCTGTAAAAGGAATGAAAATTGCAGAGGAAGAAATAAGAGCCAAAAGTCTACGTTTCAGCAACTCCAAGGGCACATGCAGAGCCATTCAAGGATGTTAAGATTAAGGAGGGGAGCATTGTCTCGGTAGTAATAGGTGCAGACTGGAATCACTATTATGCGAACATATCTAGGTCTTTCCCAGTAGGACAAATAAGCGAGCGAGCAAAAAACGCCATGGAAGCTATGGAAGAAGCTTACATAACTTCAGTGGAGAATACCAAACCCGGCATTAAGTTCATCCAGGTAGAAAGAGAAATTGAGAAAATCTACAAATCCAGAAATCTCGGAGACTACTATATAACCGGCTATACACATGGAGTTGGACTTCTGATAGAGGAGGATCCAATAACTACGATTGTAGTGTCTCATAGGGTAATGGAAGCTAAGGAGGGCATGGTTCTTGCAATGGTTCATGCTCCTCTCATGGTACCAGAAGGGGCAATAAAAAAGGAAGATACGTTTATTTTGAACAAAAAGTTGGAGAACGTTACAAAACAAAATATTAGAAAACCAGAAAACTAGGCTCGACTCGGAAATAGTGAGTTCAAGTTCAAATTCATGAGAAACAAGTACGAGCCAGTGAGGGCATACCCTCCACAGCAAATGAGATGTTTGACTTCTTTTTGTTATTCAAAAAACTTTAAACTGTTTTGAGTTGTAATTTTAATTGTGTAACCCTAGTTCCCACCACCTGTGAAGTTGTATAATCTGTCCAGATTCACGGCCAGAATCGCCCCTAAAATCCTGACAGCTAACCCCCTCAAACTAACACTCCTGCTCGGCCTCAGAAGAAACTCAGAAAACTTCGAAAACAAAGTCTCAATCCTCCTGCGAAAGTCAGACAAGTACTTGTAAAACTTCTTCTCCTCCAGATTACTAATCTGATTCCCCCGCTTTACTGGCGTGTAAACAACGCCAAACCTCA
>NZ_WHIZ01000080.1:0-7143 GCF_009372125.1 Thermococcus sp. 101 C5 | reverse complement strand
TTGCCTGCGCGAAGTTTGATCAAGGTTCGTGGTTCCTTTTACCTTGCCCTTCTACTAGGGATTTTCATTCTAAAAAGCCCCCTTGGGATGGAATTCCGCAAATACTAGCTGCCTTGGGGAAGTTTCTCTTACTTTGACGCCCGAAGGGCGTCTTTTTACAATGTAAACTCTTATAGGCCATGTTTTCTAAAGTGGGAATTCACAATTAAACGAAACGTTTTCAAGAAAAATCCTCCTTCAAACCCCCCTACGAAAAAGAACCACCAACTTTGATGGAACTTTGCGAGGCAAAGTTTCAGTGTTGGCGGAAAATTAGTGCTATTTTGAAAGATAGGAAAATCCTGATTGAATTCTAAAGAGAAAAGACAAGATAAGCAAATCCGGAACAAAGACCAAAGTTGTCCCACTTTGGAGGTGGCTTCTCTATAGGGGGTGTGCAGCTGATAAGGTATATTACACAAAGTCTGTAGAAAATATCCAGTATACTGCACAAAAATCTAAAAAGTTCACACCATCAAGAAAGGTCTCATCCTTAAGTAGCTCTCTTCTCTTCCTCAGGAAACCTCCACTTCCTACTTATCTTTGTTACCTGTTTAACGAGCTCCCTTTCCTCTTTGCCCTTTTCGAGGAGCTTCTCAAGAAATGATATCAAGTCGTCATAGGTTCCCCTTTCAACGGGGAAGGGTACTTTATCCTTCCCGCCGACAGCATAGGCGAACTTGAATGGATCAGGCGGATGAGTTACCGGGTCTTTCCATGAAGGATGAACATCATAAACCAGCTCGAGAACCAAGGAGAGGGCTCTCAGAGTGCTTGGCCCTAAGCCTTTAATCAGCAAAAGTTCATCATAATTCTTCACACTCAGCTCCCTCGCCAGCTCCAATGCCCTCTTGTTGAGTTCAAGTTTTCCGAGGCTTTGATACCTCTCCATTATTGGCAAAACTTTCCTTTTTTCGTAGGGTTTATAGAACAGCGGAGTGTAACCCTTTGAGAGGGCCTCTATACTCTTGACCTCTCTTTCAATTTTTGCTGGACTTTCAGAGATTATATCCAAAAGGGTTTTCTGGTACTCTTTGCTTTCTCTGGCGATTGTATTCAATGCATAATCGTTTTTTATTCCACTTATGCCTTTGTGAGGCTCCAAAGTGAAGGATTGAATTTTTTCAGAGAACCAGTGGTATCGCCTTGCAAGCTTGACCGAAGGGTTCATCCCCTGCTGCACAACTGCCCATCTACCTTCTTCATCAACAAAGAAAACGTGATGGTAGAGCTGGTAGCCATTTTGCAGGGCAACGGTGTCGACCTTTGCAACGAGCTTGGAGGTCTTTATGTAATCGCTGGGATTTAGCTCGTAAATCTCGCTTATTTTCTTCAGCTCTTCTGGAGTTTGTCTGCTTTTCGCTCCTTTTCCGCCAGCGGCTTTTATCCCGAGCTCTTCCCTTGAGAGGACTTCTTTTATAATTCCAGCTGTTACGGTTGTTGAGCCTGATGAATCCCAGTCCATGCCGATTAGGTTGTTAAGTGCCTGAAACCACACCGGATCTGCCAGCCTTTCGAGAACCCCTTGAGTGCCGTATTCATCGACAAGAAGCCTTAGAACAAGCTCGGCTAACCTCTTCATTCTCAAAGCCAGCCATCTCGGCACATGTCCGCCGTGAAGTGGGAGCTCCGCAATTCCTCTTCTCATCATAAATAATTGGGCTTCTTTCATTAAAAGTTTTTGAGATAATTTAATAAATCAAAATGCGGAAGGCTCTCTCATGAGGGAGAAACCAAGAACTTTGCCCCCAACGCTGAGGGATAAGCACCGTTACATAGCTTTTCAGATTATTGGAGAGAGGGAGTTCAAAAAGGATGAGATAAAAAAGGCCATATGGGATGCATCTCTTAGAACTCTGGGCGAGCTCGGTACCGCGAGGGTAAAACCCTGGTTTATAAAATTTGATGAAAAAACCCAGACTGGGATTGTGAGATGCGATAGGAAATATGTTGAAGAGCTCCGATTTGCTCTCACCTTGGTTACCGAGATAAACGGCTCAAAAGCAATAATAAGAACACTTGGAGTGTCGGGAACTATAAGGAGGCTCAAGCTAAAATTCTTAAAGGAGTTTGGGTGGAAATAGGGATAGAAAAATTTAATTATCAACCCGATAACTTACATATCGGAGAGTATATAAAGGGAATTGAGGAATTCCTAATATAACTGGATTACGATAACTTTAGAGGTGATGAGAAATGGCGTTTGTGCCACCGCAAGCTGGGTATGATAGGGCAATAACAGTTTTCAGCCCCGATGGAAGACTTTTCCAGGTGCAGTATGCCAGAGAGGCAGTTAAGAGAGGAGCAACTGCCGTCGGAGTAAAGTGCAAAGACGGCGTTGTTCTGGCTGTAGAAAAGAGGGTAACAAGCAAGCTCATAGAACCGGAAAGCTATGAGAAGATTTTCCAGATTGATGACCACATAGCCGCAGCTTCAAGCGGAATAATAGCCGATGCAAGGGTTCTTGTTGATAGGGCACGTTTAGAGGCCCAGATTTACCGCCTTACTTATGGAGAGCCCGTTCCGCTCACCGTTCTGGTGAAGAAGATTTGTGACTTAAAGCAGATGCACACGCAGTATGGGGGAGTTAGACCTTTTGGTGCTGCCCTTTTAATGGCGGGCGTAAACGAAAAGCCCGAACTGTTTGAAACCGACCCAAGCGGTGCATACTTTGAGTGGAAAGCCGTTGCAATAGGAAGCGGAAGGAACACGGCAATGGCAATATTTGAGGAGAAGTACAGGGATGATATGACACTTGAAGATGCCATAAAACTCGCAGTGCTGGCTCTTGCAAAGACGATGGAAGAGCCGTCTCCGGAGAGCATTGAAGTGGCAGTAATCACGGTGAAGGAGAAGAAGTTCAAGAAGATCAGCAAGGAAGAAGTCGCTAAATGCCTTGAGGAGGCATTGAAAGAGGCTGAAGCGGAAGAAGTTCCGGAGAAGGAAGAGGACTACAGCGAGTTGGACAGCCACTACTGAGGTGATTAGCGATGCCAATAAGTGTCGACAAGGCAGTGATTGCTCGATTGAAGGTTCAGGGAGAGGTTTTTGAGATACTAGTGGACCCATATCTGGCCAGAGACTTCAAAGAGGGCAAAGAGGTTCCGATTGAAGAAATCCTTGCTACCCCTTATGTTTTTAAAGATGCCGACAAGGGAGATAAAGCTAGTGAACATGAGATGGAAAAGATTTTCGGGACAAGCGACCCCTATGAAGTTGCAAAGATAATCCTCAAGAAAGGAGAAGTCCAGCTTACGGCGCAGCAGAGAAGAGAAATGCTGGAAGAGAAGAAAAAGCAGATAGCAATGATAATCCACAGGCATGCTATAGACCCGAGAACTGGCTATCCTCACCCACCAGATAGAATCCTTAAGGCAATGGAGGAAGCTGGAGTTAGGGTGGACATATTTAAAGATGCAGAGGCTCAAGTTCCGGATGTGATAAAGGCTTTAAGGGGAACTTTACCGCTTAAGGTAGAAACCAAGGTCATAGCAGTGAAGATACCCTCTGAATACTCCGGAAAAGCCTATGGAGAAGTTAGAAAGTTTGGAACTATAAAGAAGGAAGAATGGGGAAGTGATGGCTCCTGGATGTTCTTAATAGAGATTCCGGGAGGAGTTGAGGAAGAATTTTATGAGAAACTAAATGCCCTTACAAAGGGCACTGCAGTAACTAAACTTATAGAGAGGAAGGGACTATGAAGAAGGTTTTTGTAAAAAATAGGGAATTAGTGGTTCCAGGGACGCTTTTGGCTCAGGGACCGTTCAAAAATGGAAGAGGAACTTTTAAAGAGGGAAACAGGATTTACTCAACAGTTGTCGGACTAGTCAACATTTCAAACGATACGGTATCAGTGGTTCCCTTGGAAGGCCCGTACATTCCGGAAGTGGGAGATAACGTAATAGGAAAGATAATTGACGTAAAGTTTTCAAACTGGGTGGTTGACATAGGGGCCCCCTATCAGGCCACACTGAGGGTTCAGGACGCTGTAGAAGAAAAAATAGACCTTTTAAAAACAGATTTGAGAAAAATATTTGATATCGGGGACATAATCTATGCAAAAGTAAAGGCGTTTAATGAAATCAATCAGATAGACCTAATAACAAAAGGGATGCCCTTCAACGGTGGACCATTGAGAGGAGGGCAGATAGTAAAGATAACGCCTTCCAAAGTGCCCCGCCTTATAGGTAAGGGAGGCTCAATGATAAACATGATCAAGAACCTTACGAACACTAGGATAATAGTTGGACAGAACGGATGGGTATGGGTTAGTGGAAAACACGAAGAGCTGGAAAAGCTGGCCATAGAAGCTATTCTAAAAGTGGACAGAGAAAGCCACACCCAGGGATTGACGGACAGAGTTAGGGAGATGCTGATTAAGAGATTGCATGAGCTTAAAGAACAGGGGATTATTGAAGAAGTTCCCCAAATTGAAGAGGGTGAAAAGAAATGATGGGAAGGCCTGAGGGACTCAAGCTTATTGATGAGAACGGCAGGAGAATTGATGGAAGGAAAAAGTATGAGCTGAGACCACTTAAAATGGAAGTCGGAGTTTTAAAGAGTGCAGATGGTTCTGCATATGTGGAATGGGGTAAGAACAAAGTTTTGGCAGCAGTTTATGGGCCTAGAGAGATTCATCCAAAGCACCTTCAGAAGCCAGACAGAGCGATTTTGAGAGTTAGGTACAACATGGCACCCTTTAGCGTCGAGGAGAGAAGAAAACCCGGGCCGGATAGGAGGAGCATTGAAATAAGCAAGGTTATAAGAGGTGCCCTTGAACCGGCCGTTATTCTCGAACTGTTCCCGAGAACATCTATAGATGTTTTCATAGAGGTGCTTCAGGCAGATGCGGGTACAAGAGTAGCTGGGATTACAGCAGCTTCCCTCGCTTTAGCAGACGCAGGGATTCCCATGAGAGACCTTGTTGCAGCATGTGCTGCGGGAAAAGTGGACGGAGAGATCGTCCTTGACCTAAACAAAGAAGAGGACAACTACGGAGAAGCCGATGTTCCAGTTGCGATAATGCCCATCAAGAACGATATAACCCTGCTCCAGATGGACGGATACCTCACCAAAGAAGAATTCCTTGAGGCGGTAAGGCTAGCAATAAAAGGGGCTAAGGCAGTGTATCAAAAACAGAGAGAGGCACTGAAGGAGAAGTATCTCAAAATAGCGGAAGAGGTAGGTGAGTGAAATGGAAGTAATGGCATCAATAATGAGGGATCACATTCTCAACCTTTTGAAGGAAGGTAAAAGAATCGATGGAAGAGGACTGGAAGATGTAAGGCCTCTGGTCATAGAAACAAATGTCATAGAAAAGGCTGAAGGCTCAGCTCTTGTAAAACTCGGTAATACTCAGGTTCTCGTTGGAGTAAAAGTTGATTTTGGAGAGCCGTTTCCAGATTTGCCAGAGATGGGTGTCATGACGACCAACGTTGAATTCGTTCCTCTGGCATCCCCGACCTTCGAACCGGGACCACCCGACGAAAGGGCAATAGAGCTGGCTAGAGTTGTAGACAGAGGAATAAGGGAAAGCCAAGCTATAGACTTGAGCAAACTTGTGATAGTGCCAGGAAAGCTTGTGAGAGTTGTTTTCATAGATGTTCACATCCTTGACCACGACGGAAACCTCTTGGATGCCTCTGGAATTGGTGCAATTGCGGCGTTGTTGAGCACAAAAATACCGAAAGTTGAATACGACGAGGAAAGCGGAGAGGTAAAGCTTCTGGATGAATATGAGCCACTGCCAGTAACAAAAGTCCCGATTCCAGTGAGCCTTGCCAAAATAGGCAACACTTTGGTAGTAGATCCTAACTTCGAAGAAGAGCAGGTAATGGATGGCAAGCTAACAATAACAACCGACGAGAATGGATACATCTCAGCAGTGCAGAAAAGCGAAGGGGGAAGCTTCAAGCTTGAAGAAGTTATCTATGCAGTTGACCTTGCATTACAGAAGGCCCAAGAGATCAGAGAAAAGATTCTCGAGGCTGTGGGGAAGAAGGAGTGATTTTTCTTCTTTTCCTTTGAACTCTCCTTTTTGACATGGTTTTGGAAATATGGTACAATTGCTCAGCGTATTTCACGGCAAGGTTGGGCTGTTCTCTAAATGGTTAAAAGCGTAAAGTTTAAATATTTTGACTTAGTATTTCTTAATGGGTGGTTTAGTGTGCCTAAGGCGACCTTTGTTATTAGTGAGGAAACCTTAGAGGAATTTAAAAAAGTGGCTATCCAGCGTTATGGGAACAAGAGAGGCGTTCTGAGTGTGGCAATAGAAGAAGCCATTAAAGATTGGATCAAGAAAACCAAAAAGGAGCTGGAAAATGCCGAGTGAGACTGTTAAGCTCACGGCAAAGTTCAAACTCAAGACGGAGCCCGAAGGGTTAGAAGACCTCTTCTCCCTTTATTCTGATATTGTTAATTTTCTCCTTGATTATGCTTTCGAAAACAACATCACGAGCTTTTACCGGCTGAAGAAGGAGACTTACAAGGGCCTCCGGAGGGAATACCCAGACCTTCCGAGCCATTACCTCTACACGGCTTGTCAAATGGTTACCTCAATCCACAAGAGCTACAGGAAGAGAAAAAGACGAGGAAAAGCTAATGGAAAGCCCGTCTTCAAAAAGCAAGTGATAATGCTTGATGATCATCTTTTCAAACTCGACCTTGACGGTGGATTTGTCAAGCTCTCAACTCCCGGCGGAAGGCTGGAACTGGAGTTTTACCCTGCAAAATACCACGAGAAGTTTAGAGGGTGGAAAATAGGGCAAGCCTGGCTTGTTAAAAACCAGATGGGAATTTTCCTCCACGTGGTGTTCTCAAGAGAGGTTGAAGTCAGAGAGTCAAAAGCCGTCGTTGGTGTGGACTTGAACGAGAACAACGTTACAATTAGCCTTCCAAACGGTGAATTCATTCAGATAATCACTCACGAGAGGGAGATTAGAACGGGCTACTTCTTGAAGAGAAGGAGAATCCAGAAGAAGCTAAAAACTGGTAAAAAGAGGAGAGAGCTTTTGGAAAAGTATGGTGAGAGGGAGAGGAACCGGCTGAATGACTTGTATCACAAGTTGGCCAACAAGATTGTCGAGCTGGCGGAGAGATACGGCG
>NZ_WHIZ01000007.1:0-43796 GCF_009372125.1 Thermococcus sp. 101 C5 | reverse complement strand
TAATGTGTTATGGTCTGAAAATCCTCCTCAGAGTCAAATACTGTTTAAATAACAGGGGGTGAAACTAAACACGCCCCGGTAAATGTGTAATATTTTTTCGACAATGAGCGATAAAGCCACGTCACGGAATATGTTTAAAAACTCAACTCTTTTATACTTCTTCAGCAAAGAATAAAAAAGGTGATGCTCATGAAAGCATACATAAGCGAAAATGTGCAGGGTATCTACGCCTTTGATGAGAACGGCAACCTAGTGGGGAAAAGAATCTTCACGGAGAGGCCAGAAGTTGCACTTGACAAGCTCCTAAAGGGAGATGTTACCGAAGATCTTACCATTCTCCTAGGTGAATTGAAGGAAAAAGGGTACTCAAGTTTTGTGTTCGAACACCCTGAGCTCAGCAGACGTGTGAGAGAGCTCGGCTTCGAGTCTGAATTTGAATTTCCCAACTTAGCCGGAGAGAAACTCAGGGAAAACCCAGAGGAGTTCCTGGGGCAAGAATGGTTCGAAAGATACTTCACAGTAGGAGTAGCCCTAACCAGACTCAGGATACAGGAGCAGAGCGGTGCAAGAGACAAAATGATAATTCAGGCAATAGAAGCTCTAGATGATATTGACAAGGTCGTAAACCTCCTCGTTTCCAGACTGAGAGAGTGGTATTCCCTCCACTTCCCCGAGCTTGATGAGCTTTTACCCAAACACCCGCAGTACGTGAGTTTTGTCAAGAATGTCGGGCACAGAGAGAACATAACAAAGGAGAAGTTGGAATCCCTTGGACTTAGCGAAGAGAAAATAGCGAAAATCCTCGAAGCAAAGGAGAAGACAATGGGAGCATGGATGGACGAAAAGGACCTCAGAGTTATCCAGGACTTAGCGAGAGAAATTGATGATCTTTACAAGCTGAGAAACGAAATAGAGGACTACATCGAGAGGGCAATGGATGACGTTGCTCCAAACTTAAAAGCCCTGGTTGGTGCAAAGCTTGCCGCAAGGCTGATAAGCCTGGCTGGAGGATTAAAAGAGCTCGCAATGATGCCTGCCTCAACAATTCAAGTTCTCGGTGCAGAGAAGGCACTATTCAGACACCTGCGGAGCGGTGCAAAGCCACCAAAGCACGGTGTGATCTATCAGTACCCAGCAATCAACAAGTCCCCATGGTGGCAGAGAGGTAAAATTGCAAGAGCTTTAGCTGGCAAATTGGCAATAGCTGCCAGAGTTGACTACTTCTCAGGAGAGTACATAGCTGAGGAGCTTAAGAAGGAGATTGAAGCCAGAATCAAGGAAATCAAGGAGAAGTACCCCAACCCGCCAAAACGCAAGGAGAAGCCCAAGAAAGAGAAGAAGAAAAAAGAAAAAAGATTCAAAAAGAAGGAAAAGGGGAAGAAATTCAAAGGAAAAGAGAAAGAAAAGAAAAAGAAACACAAAGAGAAGGGTAGGAGGAGGTGAAATAGATGAACGTTAAAAAGCACAAATTCCCTGGCGTTTACATCGTCATCGACGATGACGGGAGCGAGAAGATAGCGACCAAAAACCTAGTGCCCGGTCAGAAGGTTTACGGGGAGAGGGTTATCAAGTGGGAAGGAGAGGAATACAGAATATGGAACCCAAACAGGTCAAAGCTTGGCGCTGCAATCCTTAATGGTCTTAAGAATTTCCCAATAAAGCCCGGGAGCACCGTGCTGTACCTTGGAATAGCAAGCGGTACTACAGCCTCACACGTAAGTGACATCGTTGGATGGGAAGGGAAAATCTTCGGTATAGAGTTCTCGCCAAGAGTCCTTAGAGAGCTAGTTCCCCTTGTAGAGGAGAGAAGAAACATAATACCCATTTTGGGCGATGCAACAAAGCCTGAAGAATACAGAGCTCTGGTGACAAAAGTAGATGTGATCTTTGAAGACGTTGCACAGCCAACGCAGGCCAAGATACTCATAGACAACGCAAAAGCCTACCTCAAGAGCGGCGGCTATGGTATGATCTCCGTCAAGAGCAGAAGTATTGACGTGACAAAAGAGCCCGAAGAAGTGTTCAAAGAAGTCGAGAAGGAGCTCAGCGAATATTTTGAGGTTGTGGAGAGAATCTCCCTGGAGCCATACGAGAAAGACCATGCGCTGATAGTCGTGAGAAAGCCTTGAGCTTTTTCTTCAAAATTTTTCAACGTTTTTTCAAAATTTTAAGAAAGAAAGGAATCAAAGCAATGGGTTCCTGAACTTCTTGCCCGGATAGTAAGCAACTCCCTCAAGCTCTTCCTCGATTCTTAGGAGCTGGTTGTACTTGGCGTTTCTGTCGCTTCTTGCTGGAGCACCGGTCTTAATCTGGCCTGCATTTAGGGCAACGGCTAGATCGGCAATTGTAGCGTCTTCGGTCTCGCCGGAGCGGTGGGATACAACAACTCCATAGCCAGCCCTAAAGGCAAGGTAAGCGGCATCAATAGCTTCGCTGAGTGTTCCAATCTGGTTTACCTTGAGGAGCAGAGCGTTTCCAGCCCCCATCTCGATGCCCTTCTTGAGCCTCTTGACGTTTGTTACGAATATGTCGTCACCTACGAGCTGGACTTTCTTTCCAAGCTCCTTCGTGACCATTGCAAAGCCCTCAAAGTCTTCCTCCTGCACCGGGTCTTCAATTGACAGTATTGGATAGGTTGAGGTAAGCTCCTTGTAGAGGTCGATGAGCTCTTCTCTCGTGTATTCCTTGCCGCCAACAACGTAAACGTTCTTCTCCTCGTCATAAAGCTCGCTTGATGCCACATCAAGGGCAAAGGCAATTTCATCTCCGACTTTGTAACCGCTCTCTTCAATAGCCTTTACAAGGGCATCCAATGGCTCGGTTACTTCTTTCATCGGTGGTGCGAAGCCGCCCTCGTCACCGACGTTAACTGCCAGCTTACCATACTTCTCTATGAGAATCTTCTTTAATGTGTGGTAGGTCTCGCTTACCATTTGAATGGCTTCCCTAAAGCTCTTTGCACCGACGGGCATAATCATGAACTCCTGGAAGTCCAAATCGTTGCCCGCATGTGCGCCTCCGTTGATAACGTTGCTCATTGGAACAGGCAGAACGTAAGCGTTTGCTCCGCCAAGGTATCTGTAGAGAGGCATTCCAAGGGTGTTAGCGGCAGCTTTTGCAACAGCAAGGGAAACACCAAGAATAGCGTTAGCACCGAGGTTGCTCTTGTTCTCCGTGCCATCGAGCTCAACCATGAGCATATCTATGTCTCTCTGAAGTGTGACATCCATTCCAAGAAGTTCAGGAGCGATTATCTTGTTAACGTTCTCAACGGCCCTCTTAACACCTTTTCCGTGGTATCTCTTCCCACCGTCTCTAAGCTCTAGGGCCTCGTGGATTCCCGTTGAGGCACCGCTTGGCACTGCCGCCCTTCCCATCGCAACCGGGGTGTATACATCAACCTCAACTGTTGGGTTTCCTCTTGAGTCGAGAATTTCCCTAGCAACTATTCCAGTAATTTCAAATGGGTTTTCCATTGCTTTCACCTCGGGTGATATTTGAGGTTTCTCTTTAAAGCTTTTTCACAAAACATTAACTTCATCCCCATGGTAGAAGAAGTTAGAAAGGAAGGTCTTGGTTAGGTTCATGATTCCAAACTACAATATGCGTGAATCCATTTCAAAAGAAATGGTAGCTATATGCAGGTAGACTATCCACTAAAGACCCATAAAAAGATAGGGCTAGGAGGGGTTACACAAATAGCTTGTGAATAAGGCCAAAATGATTTATATTTTTCTTGCGTATTCTTTTTGGTGATGTTTGTGAACGGAGGTTTCAAGGCTATACTGTGGGGAGTTTTAGTTGTTAGCATAACGCTCTTGATATCAACCCTAGCTGGGTGGATACCATCAGATTCAAAACTTCCGATCTTTGTTATAATCCTAATGGTGCTACTCCTAATTGCGAGTTACCTCTTCTCACTTATGCCAAGCATAAAAACAGAGACAGCGGAATCTCAAAGTCCTCCACTGAGAATCGAACTAACATTTAAGTCCGGGTTTAATTTTGGTCTTGGACTTTTTGCTGCAGCAGCGCTAATTTACCTAATTTCGCTCATCATCACACTGATGTTGCTAACCACATTAGGCCTAGCTTTTTCATTATGAAAACGTGGCCTCCCAACCCTCAACACATTATTTTATCATCTTGTATATGTGGATTTGAGCCTCTTTCAATGAAATGATATCCCCTATTGGTACGTGTATAATGAGGAATTCGATAGGTACGTTCGTGGGGATGTTCTTAATTAATTTTATCTGATTATTAGTAAATGTGAATCTCCTACTTCCTCCTTTAACTTCGATAATTAAAACCTTCTCGATTTTGAGTATTGGAAGCTCATAATGCTTCTCAAGGTCGCTCCGTTTTATGTTGAATTTATGAATTCTCTTGGTCTTGAAGATAGGGATTAAATGAAAGTCTTTTGTACCTTCAATCTTCCCCAATAATAGCATACAATCAGGAATGTATTGTGAGCCTTCTAATAACTCCCCTAAGGCCTTTTTAAGAGTTAATGTTTTGTTTATGTTCTCCCAAGAAATAAAATACCCACTTGAAATAAGAGCATCAATATCCCTAAATCCTTGGCGATCTTTCCTATTCACCCATACCGGACGGCGTATAATCGGCTCGTTCGGATCCAAGTCTAGAAATATCTCGACCTCAAACACATCATCTTCCTTGTGATAATATCCATCACTCACAACTAAGTATCCTCCCTTGACAGTAGGGGGCAATATCCACTCTGAGAGAGTAGAAACTAACATTTTCCTAGCTATTTTTAATCGCTTCAAAAAGTTTGATCTTTGAAAAGAATAGAAGTCCCTCTCAAAATTGGTATATGGCACCTGAGGAGATAAATAATGAACAATATCATATTGTTTTCTGAGTTCTGGTATTAATTTATTCCACAGATAATTTTGACCAATTAATTCGGCAACAGTACCTTTTATGTTGTTTGCAAGTCCTGTGGGGAGTTCAAAATTCTCAAAACGATCACTAATAAATGCTTTCCCTTTTATTTGTCTCTTCTTTGAAGGCAAGATACCCACCATCTTTAGTTTGGGAGTTTTGGCAAATTAGCTTTTCGTAGTCATATATCTGCAATGATCATCTATTACTATGCATTTCACAAACCTAACTGTATACATTATATTGAGAGAAACTGTTGCAGTCACATTTTCTCCATTAACTGTCCCAATAATGAAAAAATGAGAAAGCCAAATTAAAAGGCATTTTTGAAGTCTTCATCAAGCGGCTCTGGAGAGGTTAAGAGGCTAACAAACACCATGACCACTGCTGAAACAAGGGCTCCGCTTACGTAGATGTACTCCCAGTAGCTGAAGCTCACTACTCCAGTTATTCCTGCAACAGCAGTTAATGCTCCGGCAATCATTCCAAGCAAGGCACCTTCTTTTGTTGCCCTCTTCCAGTAGATGCCCAGTATCAATGGAACAAAGACTCCCGAAGTGTAGATGTCGTAGGAGTATATAAGGAGCTCAACTATTCCCTGAACTGTCAATGCAGCGACAAGGGCTAGGAGACCTATAGCTATTGTAGTCCCGATTGAGAGCTTCAGTAGTTTTTTATCGTCTGCCTCCGGTTCTATAAAGCTCTGATAAACGTCCTTAACCACGTGAGAGGTCGCTGCCGATAACAATGAATCTGCTGTACTCATTACCGCTGCAAGGATTGCAGCCACAAATATCGCTCCCACTCCGCTTCCAAAAACAGTGATTACAAGTTTTGGAACTGCTGTCTTTGGTGAGTCTATTATCGCTTGAGGGTCACTTGAAAGAGCCAGTGCAAGCATTCCTGCAAGGGCTGGGAGGAAAGATAACGCCATAAGCAGAATTCCAGCGTAAATTGCTCCCATTCTTGCAGTCTTCTCGTCCTTAGAGGCAAAGAGCCTCTGGTAAAAATCCTGTCCTATCAATGTGTACATCACCGTTGCCGCTAACGTCAGGGCAAAGAGCGAAACTCCCAGTGACATGAAGTTGAAGTACTCCCCAGATGCCTGAGGTAGGTTTGGAATTGATGCAAGACTCGTCCTTAATCCTTCAAAGCCACCCACTTTGCTCAGCCCAAGCACCACTGCAACTGTCACGCCAATGCTTCCAAGTATCACCTGAATGAAATCCGTCAGTGCCACAGCCCATAACCCTGAGAAAGCCGTGTACGCTATGAAAATCAACGTGGCAAATACTGCTCCTGCAGTTCCCGGCAATCCTATAGCTTCAAACACTGCCGATGCTGCCCACACCTGCGCCCCAAGTATGCCAACAAGGGCTAAAAGTGACAGCACTGCAGCCAAAAGCCTTATTGCTTTACTCTTATATCGCATCTCCAGAACATCCGGGACTGTGTACAGGGCCAGAGCACGCATAGGCTTTGCAAGGGTCAGACCCAAGAGAAGAAGCCCCAATCCACAGGCAAAACCGTACCAGATTCCTCCTAATCCATAGGTGGCTCCCCAGCTAGCTCCTCCTAAGATGAAAGCCACCACCATAGTGAGTGGCTGCCAGAGTTGCGGTTGTTAATGCCAGTCCAAGCCTTCTCCCGGCCACCAAAAAGTCGGCCGAGGTCTTAATGTACTTCCTTGCATACACTGAAACTCCCAGCATTGCTCCCATGTACAAAACAAGTGTCGTCCAAACTACGCTCATTTTTCTGCACCTCTTGAAAGTACAAACCAAAGAGATTTGAAAGATATTTAAAGTTTTTGAGAAAAGAATTGACAAAATGACAAAAGATACCAAAGCAAAGAGTGCCCATCCCTTATAGCTGTCATGCATTGTTAGGCCATAAAATTTGCTGGCAAAAGATTAAGAATACGACAAGAATATTGAAATAAGATTAGCGTAATCCAAAAATTTTAATTAAAATACAATACAAATGTCCAATATATGACACAAGTTACAAAACAAAACCGAAAATCTTAAATATTCTGCAATCCTTATATTACTGGGTGTGATAGGACTAGTATTATTAATTTTTCTAGGGGGTGAGATCAGTGGGGCTAATAATTGACCCGCACGTATTACGATCATTACACAGAAGCGAGCTAAGGAAGAGGATACTCTTTTATCTAAACGAGATTTATCCTTCTGGGACTTATCTTTCGGAGATTGCCAGGATTGTCAGATCTGATACCTCAAACGTAAGGGGTGCCCTTGTTGGTATGGGTAACAGATACAATGGAGAAAGCTCTCTCGTTTATCTTGGGCTTGTTGAAGAGGTCAATCAAAACGGTTTTCGGTACTACAGGTTAACCGAATACGGAAAAAAAGTTGTAGAATTTCTAAAAACCTATCAAACCTATTACACCAGATTTATGTGAGGTGCCAAAGATGGAGGATCAAATAAAAAAGTTTGACTTTAATCTGGAAACCCTAATTGATTTCTCTTTCTTTAATGTAATAAAGATAGGTCTTGAATTGGGAGTCTTTAAAAATATTGATAAAGCTAAAACCCTTGAGGAGCTTTTAAATTCAATAGATGTTCAAAATAAACCCTATCTAAAATCACTCCTTAGCACATACTACGATCTCGGCATTATAGAGATTAACGAGATGGGGGTAAGCAGTAAAAAATTCCTGAGGACGTTTCTTATCGAATACGATAAGTTAAAGGATATAATTCCGGAATGGATTCCAATACAGGATAAGATTGTTGAAATGGCTAACTACGCGTTCTTGTCATTCGAAAACTCCAAGGTGATGATGGACTTTGACAAGGATGCAGACTTCTGGGACATTCGACTTTCGAACCCACTCAACACCCTATATCGGGAAATAATAGCCAAGATAGGCAACCTCAGAGATGGTCTTAGGGTTCTTGATTTAGGATGCGGGTCGGTTTCCCCAGTGGAACTCGGAAAATACGTGGGTCCAAACGGTGAATACGTAGGTGTCGACTTCTCCCCGGGACTTTTAAGCATTGCCCGGCAAAGGATAAGAGAGCTCGGCATGGACTGGGTAAGCTTAAAGGAGATAGACATAAGAAACACACTACCAAAGAGAAAGTATGACGTTGTGATAATGAGCTTCGTGCTTGAGTACATCCCGGAGGTGCACCAGACTGTAGTAAAAGCGCTCGATTTCGTCGATGAGGGAGGAAAGCTGATAATAGTGGAGCCCTTCAGAGAAAACTTTGAAAACATAGCCGCCTGGGAGTTCTTTGAAAGGCTAACTAAAGAGTTCCACAAGTTCCCGAGAAAAGCCGATATAGTTGATGCCCTTGAATATTACGGAAAGGAAGCGAGGATAACGGAATACGGTAAGTCCATTCTTGTTCTTGAGCCCCTTTATTGATTTTTCCTATTTTTCCCAACTTGCATTTTTGCTCCTTTACCTTGCCCTCTTTTTATGATTACTACTTGGAGTTAGTAGGTACCTACATATGTACCTACATGTGCAAAAACCAATGTAAAAACAAAAAATTGCTTTATATCCAAACCCTTCTAACATATATTGCAAAACTTCCAACGGAGGTGCCAAGAGATGAAGGAGATTTTTGGTAAGAAGAGGGGTGCCGTTGGTATCGGTACCCTGATAGTGTTCATAGCCACGGTGCTAGTAGCTGCAGTAGCCGCAGCAGTACTCATCAACACCAGCGGCTACCTCCAGCAAAGAGCAGAAGCCACCGGAAGACAAGCAACAAGAGAAGTTGCTAGTGGTTTGAAGATTGATAAGGTTCTCGGATTCAACAGCGGCGGAGCTATTAATAAAATGGCCATCCAAGTCTCCCTGAACGCAGGAAGTGAGCCCGTTGACCTCAACCAGACAAAGATATACATAAACGATGGAACAAACTTCAACATTTACAGCTTAGACCAGACAACCTCCACAGCAACTAACATATCCTCAGCTACTCCCGGCACTGGTAACTTCCAGATTGTTATTGTCCAGGACGCCGATGACTCAGTTACGAATGACAACACACTTACCCCAGGAGACATTGTCTTCCTCGTGGTTTCAGGCCTCTCGCTTGAACCAAGAACCGAGGTCACAATCGAAGTTAGACCAGAGTTCGGTGCCCCCGGATTCACCAAAGTTGTCACTCCACCAGCATACACTAAGACCGTTATAGAGCTCAAGTGACGCCAGCTCTTTTGATTTTTCTTTACATTCTCTTTATTCCACTAACTTTTGGAGGGGCCAGCAATGTCGTTCAGCTATTTGAAAGAGAAGTTCAAGAAAAAGCCAGAAGAACAGAAGGAAGAGGTTAGCAAAAAAGAGGATAAGCTGGAGCTTGCATTAAGTGAACAACCACAAGCAACAGAGGAACAGAAGAAAGAGGAAGAAGAAAGGCTGACCATGGTAATGAACAGGTTAAATGAAATCGAAAACGAGCTCCCGAGAATAAAGGTAAACATCGACACCCTAAAAAGCCAAATTCAGGAGCTCAGGGAAGACATAGAAAAGCTCGACAAGACAATCAAAGACGTTATGATGCTTTATGAGGTCGTCTCCCAGGAGATCAATCCTTTCAGGGACTTAGAGAGCGAGAACCCAATAATGAAAGAAATCCACGAGTTAAAGCAAGAAATTGACGACATTAGAAAGGATATAGCCCAGATAAAAGCTGACCTAAGGCTCCTTGCCTACCACGGTGTTGACCTGGATAGGATAATCTATGAGGCAATTTCGGAGGGAGAAGCATGATCACTGAAAATGAAATAGATGCAAAACTGCAGGAACTCCAAGGGAAAGTGCCAAGCGTCCTCATTAAAGACCTGAGGGACAAGCTGGTTTCAAAGATGGACATACTAACGCCTGAACAGGTTGATGTTATAATAAAGAAGGTGCTTGAGAACTATTCAAGCCAAGTTGAGAGGCTTAAGAGATTAGACAAAAGAATAGAGGAAATAGGAAAGTATCTAGAGGAGATAAGGGAAAAATTATCAGAAAACCGGAGCTCCTTTGAGAGAGTTGAGAATCAGAACACAGGAATCGTAGAAAATTCAACCCACTGGGAGCCACAGAGAATTGAGTTTGAAAGGATTGAACCCCCGAAGGAGGAGAGGGAATTTGAAGAAGAAGGTAAGGGGGAGTTTTCAATGACTGAGGAAATCCAAATCCCTAAGGAAATAAGAGACGTGTTGATAACACCCACAAAAAGCAGGGCAAGATTGGAAAGACTTCCTGATGATGCAGTCTCCACGATGATAGCCTTAAAGTGGCTGGGATTCCTCATAGAGAGAGCTGGAATGCAGAATCTGGAGAATGTGCTCGAGTTTTATTATACGATAGGCTGGATATCCGAAGAAGTCCTTGAAACACTGCTAAAGTATGCAAACGGAACTAGACCTCACCAGAGAGAGCCAAACTGGAAGCCCGACGATAAGCTCACCATTCAGGATCACCTGATATCACTGCTGTTCATTGAAAGATTAAGGGGAACAAGAATAACTCCAGAAGTACTGAACTCCATTGAAAGGGAACTAAAGATGATGAACAAGATATTGGAACATGTTTATGGGGTTTAGGGGATAGGGTATGGGATTCAGCGTATCTGCAAGCTTCGCCGTAATATTCATCGCATCAATCGTGGCGTTTGGAACGCTCTACTTATCCCTCGAAAACAGCTATCTTTCACTGGCAAATTCAGTAGAGGTGTATAAAGAGTCCTTCATAAAGAGGCAAACCTCCAGATTATCCCTTTATGGCTACTCCTACAATGATCCAGGCTCAACTGCCTCGATATACTCCATAACGTTCAACGTTACAAACAACGGCTCTACCCTATCCCCTAAATATTGGAATTTCATTAGGGATGGAAGATTGAAAACCCTAGATGGCTCAACCCTCATCGTCGAAAACAAGCCCTATCTCCTCCCTGGAGAATATATAGCCATTACAACAACCGAGATTAAAGACAGCAACGTTCACAGCTTGGTGATAGCTACCGAAACCGGATGTTCCTTGAAGATAGAATGGAGATGGGTATGGCTAGATCAAAATCAGACAATAGGGGGGCCCTCTATAGTTGGAACCTCATGGTATTGCAACTAGGTGATTATCATGGCAAGTTCAGTGGTTTCAGAGATCATACTCTTCATAGTTTCACTCCTCGTTGCCGCAACGGTAGCAGGAGGGCTTTACGTTGTTACCCAAGACCTAGCCGATGGAATAACGTACCGTGGGACTGCAATAGCCCAAAATCTGAGAACTGACTTCACCGTGATAAACGACCCAGAAAACATTCCAATTTCCAGCGGAGCGTATGTGTTTTACATAAAAAACACCGGAAGTGAAGCGTTCCTTTTCACTCCCGACACAGTGGTAGTTTTCATCGACGGGAACCTTATACCTGCTTCAAATCTTACTTTAAGACCATCATTATTGGCTCCCCATGACGTTGGAGAGTTAAGAATAGCTACCACCCTATCAGCTGGATATCACAAGCTCGTGGTAGTAATTGAAAATGGAAAGCAGAGAGAGTTCATCTTCAAAATAGGGTGATGATCATGGCACATTTGCTGAAAATCCAGATACCTAACGATGAACTCCACAGGAGGCTTGGAGGTGGTATCCCCTCTGGAAGTATAATCCTAATAGAAGGTGATAGGGGTACTGGTAAGTCCATCTTCTCTCAACGTCTCGCTTATGGATTTTTGAGAAACGACGTTTCTGTTAGCTATGTTTCAACCCAGCTCACCACTCCGGAGTTTATAAACCAAATGGAATCGCTCGGCTATAGTATAATCCCCTTTCTGATAAAGAGAAAACTGCTCTTTGTTTCTCTCTATCCCCTCCTTAGCAGCGTTTCTAAGCGAGAAAAATTCCTGCCCAGATTTTTGAGTGAGGAGAGGCTATGGGAAAAGGATGTTATTATCATAGATTCGCTCGCACCCATTCTGCCCCCAAAATTAAATGAAGACTTACTCAGACAGTTTACCGAACATCTCAAAAAGCTCAGTGCCCTAAATAAGGTAATAATACTAACTCTAAGTCCCAACGACATAGAGCCTTCTACCCTCTCCGTACTGGAGGAGATTTCTACAATGCTGATAAGACTCCAAGTCAAGGTCTTTGGTGGGGATCTAAAGAACTCAGCGACCATCGTTAAGTACAACAACGCCATGGGCATTTTCCAGAAGATAATTCCATTTAGAGTCGAACCAAAGGCGGGATTCATCGTAGAGATAGCTGCGGTGGTGTGATATGGCTGAAAGGATCAGTGAAACTCTTGAAACTGCAATGGCAAGAAATCCCCACCTAAGGGAATACGTTGAAGACTTCGTTAGGAAATACGGTAAGATGCCCGAATTTCATGTCCAGCTCAGCAGAGACATGAAGGAGATAAAATACCCAAACATAATATACCCTGTTGGAGATCCAATTTTTGTCCACATTTATGGAGATCCAAAAACCGAGAAGAGGTATATCGTGATAGAACCCCGAATCCAAAATGCAGAGGAAAAGGCAAAGTATGAGTTGGTAAAAGAAAAAATTCTGGAGCTGGCTCCCACCAAGGTCATCCCAGAGGAAAAGGAAGAATTTGAGATATTCTTAGACGAACTCTATAACGAAGCCCTAAAGAAACTCAATGGTAGGGGTTTGTTCTCGAGAAATGGTGTAAAGCTGACTCAAAGAGAGATAGAAAAGTTTAGATATCTGCTGAAGAGGGACATAATTGGTATTGGGCCTCTAGAAGTTTTAATCAGGGACCCATATATTGAGGATATACACATAATCGGTGCCGATTACATTTCCTTAATTCACAAAATCTTTGAGGCACTTCCTACGAACATAACTTTTGAGAGCAATATAGCCCTTGCGGATTACTTTAAGGCATTGAGTGAAAGAATTGGAAGACCGGTAAGCGACAAAAACCCGATTGTTGATGGAACCCTCCCAGATGGTTCAAGAATAAACATCATATACAGCCCAGATGTTAGCATAAAGGGTCCTTCAGCAACAATAAGAAAATTCTCCGCAACGCCTTTGAGTGTTGTCCAGCTTGTAAAATGGAACACACTCTCAGCTGAAATTGCCGCTTATCTGTGGCTTGCCTTGGAGTATGGAATGAGCATCTTTGTGTGTGGTGAAACGGCAAGCGGAAAAACAACGACTTTGAACTCTATTATTCCTTTCATAAAGCCCCAAGCGAAGATATTCACTGCTGAAGATACTCCAGAAGTTGTTGTGCCGCATCCAACATGGCAGAGGCTAACGACAAGAGAAAGAGGGCCTGAGGAGAGCAGAGTAACACTCTTTGACCTTCTTAAAGCTGCATTGAGATCAAGACCTAACTACATTATAGTTGGTGAGATAAGAGGTGCAGAAGGTGCTATAGCATTTCAAGCAATGCAGACCGGACACCCAGTAATGGCGACTTTTCACGCGGGTGATGTCAAGAAGATGATACAGCGTTTCACTGGGCATCCAATAAACGTCCCTGTAACTTTCATAGATAACCTCAACATTGCCCTTTTCCAACAGGCAGTTTACGTAAGAGGGAGATTCCTGAGAAGAGTTCTCAACGTTGTGGAAATAGAGGGCTACTATGAAGAACTCGGAGGAGTTGCTACGAGGAGTGTTTTTGAATGGGATTCAGTCAGCGATAAGCACATCTTCAGAGGAATGAACAACTCCTACATCTTGGAGAGAAAAATAGCGGAAGTAGCTGGCTATGAGGATCCAAAAGACATCTACAACGAGCTGTTTTTGAGGGCAAGGATAATCCAGAGAATGGCAGAGCTGGGAATAACGGACTACTGGGATGTCCATAGGGAGATAAAGAACTTCTACGAAAAGGGCATTCAAGGGTTAAGCTTTAGGCTTTAGGTGGTTAGAATGCCAAAACAAAAAGCCAACATATTCGTGCAGGCAGATCTGGACATGAAAACTTACGTAAGAAAAATATTAATCCCAAGTATAGTGGCTAGTGTAGCCCTTTTTGTTGTCCTCTCGCTTCTCACGACGTTTATCTCAATCTCGTCTATAATCAGAATAGCACTCTACGTGATTCCCCTGCTCCCGCTGATATATGCCGTTATGCACCCCTACTCCGCCGCAAGCGGAAAAAGGGTTAAAATAAACTCAAAGATTCCCTACTTTGTGACGTATTTTGCCGTTCTCTCAACAAGTGAAGTTGGTAGAAACGAGTTAATCTTGAACCTAGCAAAGGAAAAGGTGCTTGAGCCTATTTCCAGAGACATGGAGAAAATTTACTACCTAATAGCGAAGTTCAACAGAGGGATGCCAGAGGCTTTTAGGTTCCTTGCAAAAAGGACGCCAAGCAAAGTATTCTCAGACTTCCTTGAGAGGCTTGCCTATTCCCTTGACAGCGGTGTGGAGTTAAAGGACTACCTGTTGCAAGAACAAAAAATTGTGATGGACGATTACCAGACGTTCTATGAGGGAGCCCTCTATGATTTGGATGTTTTTAAAGAAGTCTACAGCTCACTTATAATCTCCGTGGTGTTTATGGTCACCTTCATCATAATAGGCCCCATAATAACCGGACAAGACTTGGTAACACTGACGATTTTTACGTTCATCTTGGTTATGGTAGTTGAAATCGGAGTTCTTATTCTAATAAAGCACAAAATGCCCGAAGATAGTATATGGGCCAGCAACGCCATGAATGCAGAGAGAAAGGCTAAAGTTATTAGAGGAGCATTAATATCAATTGCCGGAACTGTGGTCGTTGCCCTTTTGTATCTTCTCGTACTGAGAATCAGGTTCAATATCCCAACGGAGATAGCTTTAGCCTTGATTATGAGCCCCTTAGCCTATCTGGGCTATGTTCTCACGAAAGAGGAGGAAAACATTCTGATAAAAGACGAAAACTTCCCAGCATTCATGAGGAGTCTTAGCTCATCTTTAGCAGCAAGTGGAGCATCCATGGCGCTTGTTTTAAAGTACCTCAGCTCCCACGACTTCGGAACATTGACAAAGGATATTAAAAATTTGAATAAGAGGATATCCCTAAAAATAGACGACACGAAATCCTGGAAATATTTTGTCTCAGATACGGGAAGCTGGCTTATAGACATCTTCTCGGATATATTTAGGAAGAGCCTCCATCTTGGAGCGGATCCAGACTACGTGGGAAGGATAATCTCAAACAACTTTGAGAGGATTCTTAGATTAAGAAGGAAAAGAAAACAGAGTGTCGCAAGCTTTAAAGGTGTGATATACGGGGTTACAGGGGCATTTGCTTTCTCAGTTGCAGCCGCATTCCAAGTTGCAGTTTATATGACCCACTTATTCTCCAACATCCAGCTTCAAGGAGAGTTCATTCAGGATATCCTTTTTATACCAAGTGCCGAGGGTCTTCAACTAACCAACTATATTCTGATCTCAATACTCTTGCTGCACTCATTAATCTCGGCATTTTCAATAAAAATCGCAGATGGCGGGCATTTGGGAATAGCCCTCTATTACTTCGTGATACTAGCATGGATGTCCGCTATAGGTCTTTATCTCGGTGAGTTCGTGATGGGGAAGATGATGAGCTTTTCGGGGTTAATACTACCTCTAATGGGGGTGGGACTGTGAAAAAGCTCTTCATAATTTTTCTCTTAATTCTCCTCCTGCCCTATGCAAGTGCACAGTCTGTTTTCACTGGATGGATTAGAGTACCTTCTCAGGTGGGGATAGAAGGGAAGGAGATAGAGCTCAAAGACATTTCATTAGATGGTAGGTTTCTAGTGTTAACCCCTGAAGGAAACTTTTTGGTAACTCCCGGAGAGACTGTAAATTCAAGTATTTATTCCCTTCGTCTCATTTCAGGCTTTGTAAAGGAAGATGGAGGTTATGCAAAGCTGAACATCACATTCCCATACATACTAGAAAATCAAACCCTGCTACTTGGAGATTACAAAATCTCACTAATAAGTGTGAGCGATAAAGGGGCAAGGATAAAGCTGCTGTATAAAAATACGTCAAAGGAAATCCTATACAGTGGTGGAAAAATTGAGTTCAACGAGCTTAGCGGCTCATTCACAATAATGCCAACTATATTTGACGGTTACCTCTACAAGGGGACTAACAAAGAGCTCTATGAGTGGACAGTAAAATTTGAAGACTTCAACATAACGGAAGTCAACGGAGAGCTTAAAGAGTTCGTCAGCATCTCTATAAACGGGAAGGAACACTGGATAGAAGTGGGAAAAACAATAGAAGCTGATGGAATCATAATTGAAGTAAAAGACCTCATTGGGTCAAGTTACGTTAAAGTCACGATAAAACTAAAAGGAGTGTACGCAACGTTATCCATTTCGCCCTCGGTGTATAAAGAGGTGGAAGAAGGAAAAGACACCCAAATAGGGCCATATCTAGTAAGAATTGAAAAGGTATTTTCAGATGGGGCATATGTAACTGTAAGAAACTCCTGTGGAATGATTCTCAAAAGCGGATGGGTATATACAAACACACTAATTTCTTATGGGGGACTTTACATTGGAGTTGAAGGGATAAAAGACCTGAAAACAAAGAAAATTGTAACTTTGGTTGGATCCCTAGAAAATGAAAAAATACCGAAGCCGGAAGCAGATGTTTTTGTAAATGTGTCTCTCTCCACCCCCGAGAGAGCATTGCAGTTTGAACCCTTCAATGCCACTGTAGTAATTAAAAACGAAGGAGAAAAAGACCTTCACTTCGTTGAGATACTCCCCAACCTTACCAATGGATTTAGAATAATAAGCTCCTATCCCGTCTACATCCCGGAACTTAAAGCAAAAGAGAGTATTCGCTTTAACCTAACTATCCTGCCAGAAAACTCCGGACTTCTCAAGTTAGGCTCTATAAAAGTGCGTGGAAATGTACCCTTCCAGCTCTCGTGCAATGGCTACGCCAGAATCTCGTTTTCATCGGAGATCAGATGGATAAATGTTGAAAATGCATCTCCTTACTATCTGCTATCAATCCAAGGTTCTAACGGAAGCATTGGAGAGCTTATTCCTTTAAATATTACTGTTGCGAACAAAGGGAATACACGCGGACCGTTTACACTTACAATTGCCCTGCCAGAGCACTTTGGAATAATAGGAGATAAGCTGACAATCTCTGAAAGATTTGCATATATAACTGATTCTCTAAAGCCTGGAGAAAACAAAACATACAGTTTCTTCCTTATTCCAACAAAAGACGGGGAATTTGAAGTGATTGCAGCGCTCAAAGAGCGTGATTACATAACTAAGAACTCCACCATATTAAAGATTGAGGCTCCTACAAATCTTCAAAACCCCAAAACATCCGAGAAAATCGGAGAAACCGAAACAACATCAAATTCCACAAAAATCGTGGAAACCTACACAAAAACCATCACCCATACAGAAATTAAAAACACCACCATAGAAGTTTTCCCCACAAAACAGAAGCTCCTTTTTGCAGGCGGGGGATTTGTAGGGGGGATGATTTTCATATTGCTGCTAGCTTGGATCGCAGCAAAACTTGAAGAGAGAAGTGGGAGGTGAAAGCCTTGAAATTCAAAAACATTTGGGAATTCCCAAAGTTTGGAGAAACCGTGCTTTTGGAGTATCCATCCTCAGCGCTTCCATACAAAGAACTAGTGGAGCTAATAACCTGGGGCAAAGAAAACAAAATCCCAGTTGTGGTGGATGATGTTCTTGATACCCTCTATGTTTACAAAACCCACATGGAGCTCGCAGATATTGATACTGGGATTTTAGAAGACGTCAAGGTCATCAAAACCGGAGGTCGGTTAGAGGTTGGAAACGTTATAAAGAGATTCCGCGTCAGCGATATAATGTCCCTAATCCAAGAATTCGAGGCAAATTATGAGGCTCTTCTTTCTGAAATGGAACATGCAATTGTCCCAGTGCTTGGGATTGAGAGACTATTTTTGCTTGCAGATTCAAAAATAGAAGTATTGGCTCTGGTAAACATGCTAACAAGATATGCTGGGAGTAGGAGGAGAACCGCATTCTACTTCACTAACGTTGATGTCTTAAAAAATAGTGTCCCTTACGTTGTTCCACTGCTAGAGGAGCTGGCAACAACCGTCCTGCAGATACATAAAAAAGGCGAAGAGATAATTCCCAAAGTCGAAAAATCCATATCTGAGGAGGTGAAAGTTTAAACAAAAGCTCTAAGCACCAAAAACAAGATCAAAACTATTATCGTTAACACGATCGTAACGCCTATTCCCTCTTCCTCTCTAAGCCTGTAGTGGGCTAAAATGGTATTTGCCATTATTGCTGGGGGCATCGATGCCTCAACCAGCACCGCATAGAATATTTCAGGGTTTGTTTTTAGGGTTAAAACTACAAAAACAAACGGTATAGCTATTCTAAACGTCCCCACCTCAAGAAGCTTCCTCCATTCAAACTTCTGGAGGTTTATGCGAGAGCCGAAATAAATCAGGATTAGGGGAATGCTCCACCAACCGAGTTTGTTCATTCCGCTCAGCAGTTGAGAGGGAAGCCTAATCCTAAGCAGTACAAGAGTGAGGGCAAGTATATTGGCACTGGTGGGTGGAAACCTAAGCGCTCTTATGATGCTTTCTCTAAGCGAGGCTTTTCCACTCGAATAATGCGCGGCTATGAAAGTAACTAAGGGGAGGACTATTAAGGTGTTTGTGCTTGCATAGATAATCGCTGGGGTTAAATCATCTAAAAACAGGCTCGCTATCGGGAAACCCATTGCGACTGTGTTTGGATACGTCGAGAGTATCATCAACGCCCCCTGCCACTTTTTATCCTCTACAAAAAACCTCGCATAGAGGAAAGACGCTCCAAGACTGAGGGCAATAACCAAAAAGACATACAGAAAAACAACCTTAATCTCCATCAAATAGGCGATATCCTTCGAGGCAACGTTTGAAAAGACATAGAATGTTAAAAGCACCTGGGATGCAAACTTATTTAAGTAAACAAAAGGCTTCTCAGATTTTATTATCCTCCGAAGGAGTAGTCCAGTACCTATTAAAGCAAGCATTTCGTAAATGTTCATGCTCTTAGATAAAAAGAAGATTTAAAGAATTTTTCGTTTAACTGTTCATTTTCTCCTCTTTTTCAGGTACTCCTCATACAGCCTTCTTAGATCTTCAAGCTCCT
This sequence comes from Thermococcus sp. 101 C5, assembly GCF_009372125.1. Lineage (NCBI taxonomy): Archaea > Methanobacteriati > Methanobacteriota > Thermococci > Thermococcales > Thermococcaceae > Thermococcus > Thermococcus sp. 101 C5. Next base: position 24,763 of record NZ_WHIZ01000007.1, on the reverse strand, counting down.
CAAGGTCTTCAAAAAACCCGAGCTTTTCGTAAAATGTCTTTAAATTCTCGATGTTCCTAAGTGAGCTCTTAAATTCTTTGGCAAGGACGTTCTCATCAATATTCACACCAAACTCTTCTTTCAATCTTTCTTCGAAATCATCCCTAAGCTCAAAAATATCCTCCCCATGAACTCCAAAAAGCAAATAAGGGATATTAAACAGCTTAAAAGCCGCCAGAAGATATCCAAGTCTTTCTAAGTCTGGTTTATTGGATGAGGGTATGTAAAGGTACTCAAGTTTTTCATTAAAATAAACCACAAGGTACCATGATTCCGGAGATAGGGGGAACATTTCTGCCTTTTCCTTCCTTACTCTTCCCATGTTAATCACTCAGCCAGACACTGTCTTCTCCAAAGTAGTTCAGCTTAACAACGAAGAGCCTAAATGGTTCCTCCCTTTCGTTTACGACCCAGTGAACTGTCTTTGGTTTTACAAGGTAGATGTCCCCTGGTTTGGCTTCGTATTCCTTTTCCCCAATACCCAGCTTTGCCTCACCGCTGATTATGTAAAAGAGCTCGTACTGCTTCTCATGATAATGCTTTGGAACGGTTTGCTTTGGCTTTATCTCAACTATCTGGGCGTAGCTGCCTTTCGGGAGTTCACCCTCAAACAGCGGTGCCTTCCTATACGTGTCCCTATCAATAAACTCTCTGATTTCTGCCCTCATTTCAATCCCCAACTGTACATTCCGAAGTTATGTTTAAAAATCCTTCATTTAATCCCCAAACATGATTGTGCTTGGAGTGCACGATGGACACGATGCAGGAGCAGTGCTGTTCAAGGGAGAAGAAATCTATGCCGTAAACGAAGAGAGATTAAACCGGATAAAAAAGTACCGTGGATTTCCAGAGCTGAGCATAAATAAAGTCTTAGAAATGGGAGAAGTACATCCGGAAGAGGTGGAGGTAATAGCGGTAGCGGGTATTTTCAGGAAGCAATCAAGATTGTTAGATCTTGAGAGAAATCTCAAATCCATATTTGGTAAAGATTTCAAGAAGAAAGTTCTTTTTGTTGAACATCACCTTGCCCACACTTCTTCTGCGTATTTCACCTCTGGTTGGAGAAAAGCGTTGGCGTTAAGTATAGATGCCGCGGGAGATGGACTAAGCTCTTCCATTTATGTGGCAAGAGATGGTGAGATGATAAGAATAGCCCAGAGCACCTATTTAGACTCTCTCGGAGATTTCTATGCATCGGTTACTGAACTTTTGGGCTTTAAACCGATGAGACATGAAGGAAAAGTCATGAGCTTGGCAGCTTATGGTAAGCCAACTTACGATCTCTCCCATATAATAGAACTTAACGGGCTGAGCTTTGAGAACAAGCTGAAAGTAGTTGGGATTGAGGCTACAAAAAGGCTCGCCGAACTTTTCAACTATCCTCTATCTAAGGCTAAAGAAATCGCCCATGAAATGAAAAAAGGAAAGCTGGATGGAGAACTTCAAAAGAGGGCAATAGAGGTAGCCGCCTCTGCTCAAGCGCATCTTGAAAAGATTATCGATGAGCTTGGGTTAAAACTTAAAAGTTATAACTTAAAACTTGCCTACGCCGGGGGAGTTGCACAAAACGTCAAGGCAAATGCCGTGCTGCGAAAATATTTCCCCGATCTATGGATATTTCCAGCAATGGATGATTCTGGATTAGCTTTTGGTGCCGCAGCCTTCGTCAAAGCCCAGTTCGAAAGGCTCGATAGGAAATGGAAGCCCTTTAAGCTTGAGCATGTTTACTTGGGGCCTTCCTATGATGAGGGGGAAATTGAAGCCCTCTTAAGGGCAGAGAGTCTGAAATTTGAATATCGTGAAGACGTAGAGGGATTTGTTGCAGAAATGCTTCTTGAAGGCAAAATGGTGGGCTTTTTCCAAGGAAGAATGGAATACGGTCCAAGAGCCCTAGGCAACCGCTCCATCCTTGCAGACCCAAGAAGCAAATATGTTGTAAAAAAGCTCAACGTGGCATTGAACAGAGACGTCTTCCAGCCGTTTGCCCCTTCAATGCTGGAGGAGAGAATTGAAGACTACCTCGAGGAGCCTTATCCAAACAAGTTCATGACAATGAGCTACAAAGCAACTGAAAAAATGGCCAATGAAGCCCCGGCAGTTGTACACGTTGATAAAACAACAAGACCCCAAACTCTTCTTAAGGAAGATAATCCGCGCTACTACAACATAATAAAACACTTTGAAGCAGAAACGGGCGTTGGCATGGTTCTAAACACGAGCTTTAACATGCATGGGGAGCCGATAGTTTGCTCTCCAGAGGATGCCCTGAAAACTTTCAAAAAAGCCAAGCTCGATGCCCTTGTTTTGGAGAACTTTGTTGTATATCAGTGAGCTATTCTATTCATCGTTGCCAAATATTTCATGTCGGTAAAATTATAAACATCAAGGAGAAATCCTACTGGTGAAGATTATGGCGCTGAGCGATAGGCTTGAAATGGTGAACCCTTCTGAAATAAGAAAGCTTTTTGACCTTGCCCAAGGCATTGAGGGAATAATCTCACTTGGAATTGGAGAGCCAGACTTTGACACGCCAGAACACATAAAGGAATACGCAAAGGAAGCCCTTGATAAGGGACTAACGCACTATAGTCCAAATATAGGGATTTTGGAGCTTAGAGAGGCAGTTGCAGAGAAGTTCAAAAAGCATAATGGAATTGACGCAGATCCAAAAACCCAAATAATGATAACAGTTGGCACTAACCAGCAGATTCTAATGGGACTTGCAACCTTCTTGAAAGACAACGAGGAAGTTCTCATTCCCTCCCCAATGTTCGTTAGCTACGCCCCTGCAGTTATTCTAGCGGGAGGAAAGCCCGTTGAGGTTCCCACTTATGAGGAAAACGAGTTCCGCCTAAGTGTCGATGAGCTCGAAAAATACGTGACCCCAAAAACAAGGGCTTTGATAATAAACACTCCAAACAATCCCACGGGAGCAGTATTAACGAAGAAAGACCTCGAAGAGATAGCGGACTTTGCAGTTGAGCACGATCTAATGATCTTAAGCGATGAAGTTTATGAGTATTTTGTCTACGATGGGGTCAAAAACTACAGCATTGCTGCCTTGGATGGCATGTTTGAGAGGACAATAACCATGAACGGGTTCTCAAAAACTTTCGCAATGACCGGATGGCGTTTGGGCTTTTTAGCTGCCCCAGAATGGGTTGTGGAAAAAATGGTTCGCTTCCAAATGTACAATGCAACTTGCCCCGTAACCTTTATCCAGTATGCGGCTGCAAAAGCCCTAAGGGACGAAAGAAGCTGGCAAGCGGTAGAGGAGATGCGTAAAGAATACGAGAGAAGGAGAAACCTTGTTTGGAAGAGGCTGAACGAGATGGGTCTGCCAACGGTTAAGCCAAAGGGAGCTTTTTACATCTTCCCAAGAATTAAAGATACCGGTTTGAGCAGCAAGGAGTTCAGTGAGCTGATGATAAAAGAAGCAAAAGTGGTTGTAGTTCCTGGAAGCGCATTTGGGCAGGCTGGAGAAGGCTATGTGAGGATAAGCTACGCCACAGCGTATGAAAAGCTTGAGGAAGCAATGGACAGAATGGAAAAAGTGCTGAAGGAAAAGAAGCTTGTTTAACACCCTCCTCAGCAATCTTTTTATCTTTTCTGTCTCACTTTGATGGGGATGAAAAATGCTTCCGGGAAAAGTTCCTCCAGAAGTGCTTGAAAAAATTGTCTTCAATCTTCTAGGGGTTGAGGATGAGAGAGTTATAATAAAATCTGGTGTGGGCATTGATGCGGCTGCAATCGACTTTGGGGAGAGCGTCTTGGTGGCTTCAAGCGATCCCATAACGGGGGCGGAGAAGCATATAGGCTTTTACGCAATAAACGTGAACGCAAACGACGTTGCAACGTTTGGAGCTAAGCCAAGATGGTTCTTAGCAACAATCCTGTTGCCGGAAAATGCCGATGAGAACCTCCTCAAGGAAATAATGGAAGACATGCATAGGAGTGCTGAAAAGCTTGGCATTTCAATAGTCGGAGGTCATACAGAAGTGACGATTGGACTAAACAGACCTATAGTCATTGGAACAATGCTCGGCGAAGTCAAAAAGGAAAAACTTGTGCGGTCAAACGGTGCAAAGGCGGGAGATGTCATAATATTGACCAAAGGCGCTGGAATTGAGGGGACAGCGATTATAGCAAGCGAAAGAGAAGAAGAGCTGAAAAATGTCTTTGGAGATGAGCTAGTAGAGAGAGCAAAGAGATTCCTTGAGAAAATCAGTGTGGTAAAAGAGGCATTAATCGCTGCAGAAATTGGGGTTCATGCCATGCACGACCCCACAGAGGGAGGAATAGCCAACGGATTCCACGAGATGGCAGACGCCGCTGGACTGGGGTTTAGGGTTTACCACGATAGGATTCCCATAGCAGAAGAGACCAGAAAGCTGTGTGAATACTTCAACTTAGACCCTCTCGCCCTGATAAGCTCTGGTTCGCTTTTGATAGCTGCACCAAGAGAAAAAGCCAACGCTATAGTCGAAGCAATCAAAAAAGAGGGGATTCCCGCAGAGGTCGTGGGTGAGTTTTTAGAGAACTCAAATGTAAAGGTCATCGTGAAAAATGGAAAAGAAACCCCACTAAAAAGACCAGAAACTGATGAAATTTGGAAAATCTTTTAAAGTTCTTTTTCCTTACTATTTATGGTGGTTACATGGCCGATGTGGAGATGGCCAAAGTCCTTATCAAGGTCGGCGGGATTTTAAGTGTCATAGAGCCATTCCTCATAGCAGTTCTCCTTTTGCTCACGATAATAGGGATTTTGCTCGCGATACCATTCGCTATCCTCGGCTATTGGATATTCAAAAGATCAGAAGAATGTGTTGAGCTCATTGAAAACAAAGAATACAAAAAAGCGAAAGACAAGCTTTTAGTTCCGGCAATAATTGCCCTCATTCTAACCAGCAGAGTTGGAGGTATTTTAATGCTCCTAGGCCTAGTACTGCTGCCTTCAGAGGGCACTACCTCAACTTCCTAACCTTCCCACCCTTTATGTCTATTCGCCCTTCCTTCTCCAGCATTCTCAGAATTTCCTCAAATGCCTTCCCGTTCATCACGTTTATTATCATGGTGCCCTTTTCGGTGGGTATCTCCATGGGCATTGCCTTGAGGAACGCCATGGTTAAGTCATCTTTGGGGACTTTCTCGTTACCAAGGGCATTTAATATTTCGCTCGCAACTATCCCTCTTGAGATAAGGGCAAAATAAGCCCCCATAATCATCTCTTCTTCAAAGTACTTCGCGGCTATGTGCATAGCCCGGTTGATTTTTTCTATTTCGAGCTCCCTAATCTCTATCTCATACTCGGGGACAAGGTCAACAAACGCAAACTGCTTCGCTATCTTCTCAATTTTCTCAAGGTTTTTTGCAATTTGATATGGGAACCTGAACTGGAATTTGAGCTTTGTGACATCAATGCCATCCTTTAGCTTTGCCCTGTTCCCCTCAACAGCAACCGCATCGTTTTTAAACAGCTGGTCAAGAACGTCTCCCATCCAGTAGCCCTCTTGAAGGAGATGCTCTATTTCTTCACCCTCTTTAAGGTGCTCAAGGGCATGGTTTATCTGCTCCTTAAACGTGAGAAAGCCCTCAAGAAGAATCTCCTTTTCCTCACCTTCAAAAGAGCTTATGGTGTTGTTTATCTCCTCCAGCGTCCCTTCAATCATGTAGCCGATAAACGCCTCATACCCAAGTCTTTCCATAACAGCAAACCTGATTCCTTCCCTCTTAAGCTCGTTTAAGAAGGCTTCTTTCACAACTTCATTCTTTGTGACCAACCTCATATGACCACCAGATGGAAAAGGCTAAAAGTCATTTATAGTCTTTTTGTATAGGTGGGAACATGAGCGAAGAAAAACCACTTTTGCTGGACAAAACCCTCGAAACGTGGAAAGGTAAACGCGTAGCCTTAGCGGTCAGCGGAGATCATTCTTTTACTGGAGTGCTAAAAGATTTTGACGAGGAAGTAATAGTTTTAGAGAACGTTGCCGATGTTGTGGGTAACCGGGGGAAAGCCTTGGTGGTAAAGATAGATGACATTAACTGGATAATGCTCTTAGAGTGATAAAAATGAGGGCAGTTGCGTTTGTAGGGTTTAAAAAGAGCGGGAAGACAACCACGGTAGAGAGAGTCGCAAGAGAGCTCAAGAAAAGAGGGTACAAAGTGGGAATAGCAAAGAGCATGCACACGAACTTTGATAGAAAGGACAGTGACACTTGGAAATTAAAAAGAGTAGCTGATTATGTAATTGTGAGAGCTCAAGACACAGATGCCCTCCTTTTTGAGGCAAAGGACTTAAATGCCCTATTCTCCACAATGCCAGAGGTTGATTTCCTTCTTCTTGAGGGCTTCAAAGATGCCAAGCACCTGCCCAAAGTAATATGTGCGAAAAGCGAAGATGAGGTAAAGACCCTGAACGATGGGCTTGCGATAGCCGTTAGTGGTGTTATCTCAAGCAAAGCCAAAAGTGTCGATGGACTTGAGGTAATAAACCCCCTCGAAAACCCAGAAAAGCTGGCCGATTTAGTGGAAGAGAAAGCTTTTATGCTGCCAAACATCAACTGCGGACAGTGCGGGCTCAACTGCTATGAAATGGCAAAACTCATAGTAAAGGGCGAAAGGAGCACAGAGGATTGCGTCGTATTGAGCTCAAAGCCAAAGGTAACCGTTAGAATAGACGGAAAGGAGCTCCCAATGAAAGACTGGGTTCAGGAGCTTGTTGAAAAGACCATTAAAGGCATGCTCTCCGCCATGAAAGGATACAAAGATGGGAGGAAAATAGAGATTATAATCGAAGACTAAACCACCTCGACCTTAATTTCTTTTATTTGACCGTTTTCGAGAACAAACGCCCTATATTCTCCAATGTTATTTACTATCAGCCATGCGTTTCTCCACAAGTCCATGCCTTTCAAATCCCTGGGAGAGGGATATGGGGGACAATTAAGGTGGGAGTGAAATATCCCAACTATTTCCTTCCCCTCTTTTTCGGCTTTTTCAAGAACTTTGAGCGTTTCCAAAGGGCCTATCTCAAACTTTACTGGGGAATTCAACCGGTTCTCTGCAAAGACTACGTAGTCCACAAAGGCATCTTCCCCTTTCATCGTCCCTATCAAAAACCCGCATATTTCAATGTTGCTCTCTCTAGCCGTGGTTAGAATTTCCTTCAAATGTACACGTTTTATAAAAAGGCTCCGCATAAGTGCTTCTTTTCCCTATCACTTTAAATCTTTTCTGTTCATTGACGAACAAATTAGTGCAGAAAGGCTTATAAATATCTTTACAATCATCAAAGTGTGATATCCCTGTGCTATCACTCGAAGTGATATATGGGGTGAGGAATATGCTCGCAAGAATAGTGTACTACAAGAAGAACTCCATTCCTGAGGAGGAAATAGTCGCAGTTAGCAAGGTAGAGAAAGCCCTTGAAATAGCGAGAGGGAAATTAGGAAAAGACGTGGTGAGCTTTGAAGTTGAAATAATCTGATCACGATCGCCTTCTTCTCCCCTTTTATTCTATTCACCAGTCCAAATTTTACCCCACCAATTAGGAGTTCAGTAGATTCTGCTCAAAAATAACCGGTATGTTGATATACTATGAGAGTGGATACATTACTAGAGGTGAGAAAATATGGGAAAGAAACTTTATAGAAGCAGAAAAAACAGGATAGTATTTGGAGTTTGTGGAGGACTTGCCGAGTATTTTGATGTCGACCCAACAATTGTGAGAATAATATTCATAATACTGCTTTTAGCCAGCTTTGGAACTGCAGTGTTACTGTATCTTCTTTTGGCACTTGTAATGCCATTAGAGCCAGAAGAAGGGGGTGAACCAGTTGGAGAAACGACTCAAGAGGAGCAAGAAGAATAGAGTATTTTTGGGAGTGCTCGGGGGCATCGCAGAATACTTGGAGCTTGACCCGACGATAATCAGGGTTCTGTTTATACTCCTCTGCCTGATTGAGCCGGTCTTCATTCTGGCGTATTTCTTGATGGCCATTGTAATGCCCGAAGAAGAGCGAGAGGCAGTAACTGCAGAGAAAATTCCAGAAAAAGTCGAAAAGTTAGCTGAAGAAGCCGGAGAAAAAGTTGAAGAACTAACTAAAAAAGCCCCGAAAATAAAGGAGAGGGACGACACCAAACTTTTTGGGATTGCCCTTGTCCTTTTAGGCGCAGTGGTGCTCCTAAAGGAAGTCATCGAAATTCCGTTTTTAGGCCTCAGGGAAGTTGTTGCACTTCTCCTTCTCGTTTTGGGTCTATACTTAATAGCGAGGGGATGAAAATGAAGAAATTTTTTGGATTATTTTTGGCTTTTTTGGGCCTGTTAATCCTTTTAAAAAGCATCAGACCAGAGGTGTACGACTATCTTCTTCCATATGCCCCCTACATCAAAAGGGCGTTCTGGGGAGTAGTACTTATTGTTGCAGGGCTTTATGTACTAGTCAAGAACAAAACGGTAAGAACATCCTTGGCACTGGCCTTTGTTCTGTATCTGGCATTATTCCTCGTAACCCCTGGTGCATATTATTCATGGAGATTTTCCTCCAGGGATGCCGGAGAAATAACTACACTCGGAAAATTTAACTCCTCGGAGATACTAATCGAGAACATTGCCGCAGAAATAACGGTAGAGCAGGGAACAGATGGGATAGAAGTCCTCAGCAACCTGCCGGTGAAGATAGAAGAAGGCGAAACCTTGGTAATCTCATGTCTCGATTGTGAGGACTACAAAAACGGAAGACTCTTGATAAGAGTCGGAGATAACGCCGTAAAGTCTTTAGCCTTAAGGAACACAATTGGTGACATCAATATTGATCTAGGCACTTCTTTGCTTACCTTCGACAACGTCGTTGGTGATATCACTATCTCAGGGACATTCAGCTCACTTGTTGCAAGAAACTTCATCGGGGACATGGAAGTGGAGCTGGAAAGATGCCCAGAAGACGAGGAATACTGCTCTCAAATTGAAGTCTACCGGGGAAGCGGAGAGATTAACATCTCTATTCCAGACGACGTTAATGTTGTCCCCATGATTGAAGGCTCTCTGACTTCAACCACCATAAACAAGGACTTTGAAACAGGGGAGAAAACATTAAAACTGATAGTCAAAAACTTCATTGGAAAAATAGTCGTGGAATGATGGCTATGGACAAGTGGGGAGTGGTCAAGGCTTTTACCCTTGGCTCTCTGCTCGAAGTTGCAGTACCCAAGCCGGGCAACGTAAACAGGTATAGAGACTTTGAAGACCTTACTCTGTACCATTTTCTTTTTGCGCATACCGCCGTTATAGATGTTCTTTTTGAAGCCGCAGAAAAGGGGGAATTTATTAGAAAGGGAAAGATTTCTCCAGCAGATGCCGGGATAGGAGCGCTGATAAGAAAAGCCGTCGAAAACTCCAGAAAAGCCCAAAACTCAAACCCTAATTTTGGAATAATCACCCTCGAAATCCCCCTCATAACTGCAATAACATGGGCAGGGAGCATTGATGCAAGAGAAGAGGTTAAGAAGCTTATTGCCTGCTCCTCTCCCCAAGACAGCATAGAGTTTTACAAAGCAATAAGGACGGCAAACCCAAAGGGAATTAAGACTGGTGTAAAATACGACGTCTATGACGATGCTTCCTTTGAGGAGCTCCTCAGGGATGAAATAAATCTCAAAAAACTTGCGGAGATTTCAAGTGAGAGGGAGCTGATTTTCAGGGAATGGCTCACCGGCTACAGGCTCAGCTACTCAACCTTTTACCGGTTCAAAAAGCTGACCTCAACTCTTTCGCTTGAAGAAGCCACAGTTAGGGTGTTTCTTGAGCTTCTCTCCAACAACATAGACACCTTAATCATAAGAAAAGCCGGGCAGGAGGAGGCAGAACTCGTCCAAAAGAAAGCAAGAGAAGTCCTTGCCGGAAAGCTCACTCTTGAAGAGTTTGATGAATTCTTAAGGGAAAAGAAAGACCTAAGGAACCCCGGAAGCCTAGCGGATATAATGGCGATCTCACTCAGCCTGTTAATCCTAAGCGGTTATTCCCTTAATCTTTGATAACCTTTACCCGTTTGGCCCCTCCAAGCCCCAAGCCCAGAACTTTTGAGTCAATAACGACAGCGTCTTTTCCAAATTCTTCAACAATCTTAACCTTGAGCCCGGAAATTTCAGAAATTCCATCTTCTCCTCCAAACTCTTCGTTGACCTGTTCTTTCAAAAACTCATAGGCTTCTTTTCCAAAGAGCACCAGATCCGGCTCAAATCCGTCCATCTTAAGCTCGTTAGCCTTTTCTTCGACAGCACTTAAAACCCTGATTAGTTCTCCCCTCATCTAGGTTCACCATGATAAAATTGGAAAAAGAGACTTAAACCTTTTCCTTAATAATCTCGTAGGAGTAAGTAACCTCAGTCCCGCTGAGCTTCAGATGGGCTGAAGCAGAGCAGTACTTTTCCTGGCTGAGCTCTATAGCCCTTTTTGCTTTTTCTTCCTTTACATTCCCATAGATTTTGTAGTGAATGTGGACTTTGGTGTAGATTTTTGGATGTTCTTCCCTTCTTTCCCCGCTTATTTCTACTTCAAGCCCTTCTATCGGCTCGCGCATCTTCTGGAGTATCATCACCACATCTATAGCTGTACATCCAGCCACGCTGAGGAGAAGTGTCTTCATCGGGAAGATGCCATTCTCTCCGAACACTATCTTTCCGCCCTCTTCTGTAAGTGCTTCAAACTTGGAATCCCCTATCCACTTGACAGTTCCCTTCATAAAACCACCAGCATAGAATGGCAAGAAGCTTTTAAATGTCTTTTGCGAAGCAATGTATATGTATATACGGCTCTTTGACCCATGGAAGTCCAAGCTCTGCACATGCCCCTTTAAATACACCCTCAACATCTACACGGGTTGCGACCATGCCTGCGTTTACTGCTACATAACCTCTTACATCCCCAAAGCCTTCAAGGTTAGGATAAAGGAAAACCTTCTCCCCACCTTAGAAAGGGAGCTCCGGAAGTTCGACAGAAGGTTCATTGTAGCTCTCTCCTACTCCTCCGACCCGTATCCGACGATAGACAAAGAGTTGAAAATAACCCGAAAGGTGCTTGAGCTGTTCAAAAGATACGACATCCCATGCCTGATTTTGACAAAATCCAATTTGTTCGAGAGAGATCTGGACATCCTGAAAACTCTAAAATGTGCTGTCGGAATCACGGTCACCACCGTGGATGAAGAAAAAGCAAAACTCCTTGAGCCAAACGCACCCCTGCCGAGAGAAAGAATCGAAGCATTGAAAAAGGCAAAGAAAGACGGCATTCCTGTCTATGCTCGAATCGACCCGATAATACCATTTTACACATGGGAGGACTTTGATGAAACCCTCAATGCGCTGAGCTTTGTGTCCCACATAACGGTGTCAACTCTAAAACTCCGGCCAGATTCATGGAAGAGAATGGAGGCAAAGTTCCCCGAGCTAATGAAAAAGCTCGCACCCCTCTACAAAAAGGGAGAGAGGATAGGTGGCTACTATTATCTACCCAAAGAACTGAGACTCAAAATCCTTGAAGAGGCAAGAGAAAAGGTGGAGGCAAAGGGAATAACATTTGGTTCGTGCAGGGAGGGCTACTATTCATACCCCAGCTGCGATGGCTCTCATCTGGTATTACAGTTCCTCCACAGAGAAATTCGCTGAAGAGAGTTCTTCATCTAATATGCCCAGTTTTTTTCTTTTTGTATTCAAGGGCTTTCTCTACAAGGGCTCTGAAAAGAGGCTCCATCTCATCAAGATATTCCGCTAGCCACTGAACCCCTATCGCAAATTTTCCCTCCACTTCAATGGCCTCAATTATTCCGTCCTCCGCATAGGCTACCGGCTTTACTTCGCTTCCGAGCCTCTTAATGGCCTGGTGGTGAAAACTGTTAACTCCTATAAAAACCTCACTTGTCGATTCAACGCTTAGGTTCTCCTTAAGTACCTCAAAGAGCAGGGAATCCAGCTTTATTCTCACTTCATGAACTTTCGCCGCTGGATGCACAAGGAATTCACCATCCCTGAGCCAGTTATGTCTTATGGCCTTTGGAATTTCACTGACATCCTGATACAAACTCCCTCCGAGGGCTACGTTTATTGCCTGTGCCCCTCTGCCTATTCCCAGCATGGGGAGGCCTTTCTCAAGGGCAACTTTAATGAGGGCAAGTTCAAATTCATCCCTCTGTACATCAAGCCATTCAATTTTATCAGAGAGTGTCTCCCCGTAATATCTTGGGTGAATATCGGGACCTTCGGGAATTATAAGCCCATCTATCGCTTCGATAACATCTGTTATCCCCAGAAGCGGCGGAATTGCTACGGGTATCCCTCCAGCATCTCTAATCCTCTTAACGTAAGTGTCGTTTATGGTAAGGGCACCGGTTTCCCAGTCAAAAGAAGCCACAATTCCAATAATGGGTTTCATACTCACACCTCCAGTCAAGTTACATTATAGTGGTTAAAATAGTTTTTCGGAAGCGGACATTAGATGCTAAAGCTTCCCTCAAGAATGCTCAGAAATGGGGCAATATTGTCAAAAGTAGATAGTCTCGTAGGGAGTTAGCCAATGATTACTCCCAAAACTTTACCTTTTTCAAATTCTATCTCTTCCATCTTTAAAATTTCTATGTTCTCATTTTTAATCTCCTCTTCGAGGAAGTATTCCTCCGCGAGGGCTTTTGCTTTTATCATTTGCCAGCACAAGTAGAGATACATACCTAATCCTTTCTCCTGCCTTAGGGTCTTCTTGCTTCAATTTGGCTTTAACTTTGAATAGCTTCGACATGATAGGTAAATATGCTTCATTCCTTAAATACTTTACTATCAAGATACCGAATGCATAATTTCCAATCATAGTTAAAATTTCATCGTTACATTAAGATCACCTAAACACTTAAAAAAGCGCCAATCTATGAGAACTTGGCTAAAATATACACTAAAGGTAACACTAACACTAAATGTTACATCTCCAACACCACAAAACATTAAATACGTGGAACAATAATAAGAGAAAGAGGCCGTTGGAACGTTTGTCCACGCCCTTTTTTATGAAATAGAGGGTGAAGTAGCTATTCTTCAACATCCCATAGGGCTAGCCCGTTTTCCTGGGGCTTTCTTATTAACGGCTCACCAAGGAGCTCTTCAATGTAGACTTCAGCAACAAATACTTCCCCTTCAATCAAGTGGCCACCAAACATCTTCCCCTCCTTATCGCCCAAGCTCACATGGACATGGGCAAAAGGCTCATCGTCTTTTATGCTTATGTTACCCAGAGCAGACACCAGTTCATATATCCCCTTGAGCTCGATCACCTTATACTGCTTCTTTTCCTCCTCAAAATACCCGATTTTTGGGTTTTTAAGAGTCCCAATTGCACTGATAGTGCCTATCACTACATTGTGTTTTTTTGCAAACTCAACTACAGCGCTCAAAAACTCCTTCCCTTCAGGTATTCTAAACAGAAAGACCCTACCCTTCGAAAATCCCATTCCAATCACCTCCCCCATAAGACAGCGTTTTAAGTTCTTTAAACCCTTAAGGTAACCTCGGCATAGCTTCTTGGGTCTTCCCAGATTTTCACCTTAATTTTCTTCACATTTTCTCCGGCTTTTTCTGCTATCCTCTCCGCAAACCACTCCGCAATGTACTCTGCCGTTACGTTCGGCTTGTTTAGGACTACAACTTCATTTTCGGGGAGTTCTAGGTGCTTGCCGTTCTTCTCCACAACAACGTATCCATCCTTCCTCCCGACCACCCAGTCTTCACTGATAAGGATTTTATGATCGAGGAGCTTTATAAGGTTGCTTAGGTGGTTGAAATCAAATATCATACCGTTTTCGTTTAGCTCTCCCCATATTTCCACATCAACATTATATGTATGCCCGTGAATCCTAAGGCACTTGCTCTCATAGGGCAAGGCCAGGAAATGGGAGCTGTCAAAGTCCTTGTGCCATCCGATTTTCCTCTCAACTATTTTGAACATAGCTATCACCCTAAAACAAAAAGCGAATAGAAGCTTTTAATGTTTTTGAATGAACCTAATACCTCTTACATCTTCCCTGTTCAGCGTATGTTTTTCAAGGATGTGCTGCTTTAGCTCTTCCAAGTTTTTTGCTTTGTACCCGCAAAATGGGCACGTAAACTTTTGAGTATCTCTCATCTCCGCTTCCCCTGAGTGTGTATATCGATTTGGTAATATAAATACCCTTTGGGATTATTTACTACTAGATGTAGTATTTTTGTAGAGGTGTTCACGAATTATCTCTCAATTTTTACCTGAATTTGTTACGCTTAGAAATCGTGTGCGAATTTAAGAACATGTTACGTAGATTACATAAAGATAAGATTCTTAATATATATTATTTCCATAAGTTTTGTATTATACAAAATTACTGGATATTGCTTTAATTACCACCATCAATAATTACAAAGTGCTGCTTTTTTACTAATTAAAGTTGTAAAAATCGGAGTTTCCGCTAAACTCACCCCGCAGAACCTATAAGGAGGAGAAGTTGACTCCACATAAGCCGGCATAATTGCTAATTTTTTCCTTTACAATCAAAGGTAGTAATAATCAAACAAATATTCAACATGTCGGCGTATAATAAAGTGTGCGGAGCATCTGCATTAACTCTTGATCTATTTGACCAAGCTCGGATAAACCTACAACAATAGCTATGATCATAGCATCTCCGACACGGACTGGTCTTTTTGGGAATCCTACTGCCTCCAACACGCACTTTTCAAGCTTTGAAAGAGAGGCAAGTGGAATCACAAGCTCAAGTTCTCTTGTCTTCTGATTTTCTCTGATAAATGGGCGGTGGTTGCTTCTAGTTATACATGCTTCCTTGGCCTTGGCTTTTAGTATTTCCACCCCTAGAGGTATAAGGGAAGGATATTTAGCGCCAATTTCGGACAAATTAGCATTTTTTGCCTCCATATCATTCACCTCCGAAGTTTGAGAATATTTCTCCAAGATCAGTACGGTATAGTATGTATTTTATCCCACTTTCTTTGCTAAGGATGGAGAGCTTTCTCCAGGAAACGTTTTCTCCAACTATCACATAGATGCTCTTGTCGTCATTAATATATCGGTGATAGTTTATAGAATAACCCCATGCATATTTTATTTCAAGTTTGAGACTGTTTTGGTTCTTTATGTCTTTATGTGATTGTAAGCCCCCACGCGTTTTCACCCTTGTGACTACAGCCAGCATCCTTTTAAAGTTTGTTATTATTACCACTATACATAATTGTCATATAAGGCACATTATATCCAAAATCTTTGCACAAAAACGAACATTCAGTAGTTCCATTTTATAATGCAACCCCTTGAGAACACGAGAATATCGTATAAAAGCGAAAACAAAAAACAACCCCACTGGGATAGCATCTCTAGCTGAAACTAGTACACGTACCCATACGATGCCAAATACTCCTTCAAAAGCTTCTTAGTCTTCCTTATATTCTCCAACTGCACGCCTAAGGAGTCTGCCAACCTTTCGTTATCAACTCCCATCAAACCCAAATACACCACATCAGCGAGCTCAGAAGGGGGCATCATCTCATACTCCTCAAACAGCTCACCAAAGTCGAAGAGCTCATTTTCCAATTCATCAAAATCAAAGCCCTCCGGGTGAAGATGGAGACCCGAGTACAATAGAAACTCAACAGCAAACTTCGTGTCCGGATCCTCAAACAAAGCAGGGTCACAAACAGCAACCCTGGCACTTAATCTACGCCCAATCTCCCCAGCAACCCTGCGAACCTTCTCAAAAGCACCCCCCTCTTTTTTGGAATCAATAAGAGATACTTGAAATTCCCAGTTCTGTACTGATGAACCGACCTAACAAACTTATCCGCGCCCAGTTCCTCTAAAATCCTATCTACGTCCTTCATTGCAAATCCCCAAACAACTCTAAGAAATCGATGTATAAAATGATTACGGAGAAAAAAGAAAAGTCAAACAAAGAGCATTCCTACTCCCGATGATTGCGGAGTACTATCCATTTCTCTTGCTTTTTAAGCCCCCAGGTAATGTGAATCACACGTTGTACGGGCATTACTATAAGTGTAATAATTAATACAACATTAGTTAGTAAAAATTATCAAAAAATTACTTTTTTATTACGTAATTTTTATTCTATGTAAAAGTTTCATTATTTATAGTTCTAAATAATATTATAAGATATGGTTACAATAAATTTTAATTACAATAACAATATATAAAAGTAAAAAATCACGCTAAAGTTTGAGAGTTGAAGTAACACATTTTATTTTACGCTAATAAAACAATTAGACGTCCATCTAAAAGTCCACTTTTTAAACCCCCCAATTAGCTCCGATTTGGAAATACTGGCAAAAAACTAACTCTTTCCCCAAAAACTAGTTGATAGTTTTTGTAAATTTATTCTCCTCAAGAGCACCGGAGGAGATAACTTCCGAGCTTTGTTTCTTTCTCTAAAAACTCTCTAGTTAGACATTGTTCTAACACCTTCCCCAACAAACCATGCTTCAATTGGTATACTGAAGTCAGTTTTAAGAGAGATTTCAGTAACCCCGTAATCGGGTTCGACTTCATCACTATACCGTGCCCGTATAGGCTCAAAACATAATTAAAGTTATCACAACCAACGTAGAAACGAATATATGGAGCCGGGACCGGGATTTGAACCCGGGACCTGCGGATTACGAGTCCGCCGCCCTACCGAGCTAGGCTACCCCGGCACACACCCAAGTGTGTTGATAAAAGAGGAATTTATAAGTTTTTTCATACCAGCTCTTTGCCTGTGGTGGTCATGACGAGCTTCCCGTGCTTTACACCTTTTAAGCTAATCAGCCTTTCGGCTATTCTCTTTACCACGCTGGCTTTCCCCTTAACGACAATGACCTCAAGGCAGTTGTGCTCGTCCATATGGACGTGAAGGCTCGAGATAATTTCATTTACATAGTCATGCTGCATATCAAGGAGCTCTTTCACGACATCTGCCTCATCATGGTTGTAAACAATTGTTATGGTTCCGGCGACCTCTTTGTCCCCCTCTTCCCATTCATGCCTGACTATGAAGTCCCTCACCAAATCCCTAATAGCCTCACTTCTGTTAGCATATCCCTTTTCTTCGATGATAGCATCAAACTTCTCCAGCAAATCCTCTGGCATCGAGACACCAAAGCGTACTATCTTCACCTTCAATCACCGCGTCTATGTTTGATGTCTTGACATTATTAAACTTTGGCATAAATGGATTAGACAAGCATACGATACAATTAACGAAATGGAAATGCAGAGTAACAAAAGACGGAAATTCTACCTATGCCCATAAAACTGCTCCAAGGCCTTTTCCACATCGTAAGGATGCTCAAGGACTAGTACACCCTCCTCTCTCAACGCTTCTAGGTGTTCAAGGTCAATTTTGCGCGGGTAAATCTTAAAGGTCTCCCCATTGGGGGCTTTGGTTTCCACCACTGGCTTGGAATCTGTCGGGACTATCATCAGAGGGACTCTGCTCTTCAGGGCTTGGGATGCACAGCATGAGAGCAAAGAGTCCGCTATGCCTAGTCTTATCTTTGCAACCGTGTTTGAAGTCGCAGGGGAGATTACAAAGACGTCAAACTTGCCCAAGTTGAACGAACCGCAAGAGGGAAACGAATGCCCCTGTTTGGATTCCCTAACGAGAGGGAAGCTTCCTATTCTTTCGAGGACACCATACATTCTGGCAACTTCTTCTCCTGCTGAAGAGAGAAATATCTTAATCTCATGCCTTTCCCTTAACTTTTCGAGTACTTCAACGCTTTCTAGAAGCAAATGACCGGCGCCGCTGATCCCCCATGCAATCCTCACACTGTCTCACCTCTTCGATATTGGGGGCAAGATTTTAAGCATTTTTGCTAAATGTTCTCAGGTGAACAAAATGGAGATTCCAAACTATGGAAGAATTAATGCAAAGACTGTTGTTTTTGACTTAAATGGAACGCTCGGCGTTGAAGGAAAGGTTAGTGAAGAGATAAAAGAGCTTTTAGACAAACTGAGTGAAAAATACAGGGTAGTTGTTCTAAGCTCCGATACGTTTGGAACCCTTGAAGAGGAGTTCAAAGGGATGAAAATTAAAGTGGAGAAAGTCAATAATGGTAACGAGAAACTTCAGAAGGCTCTTGAGTATGAACCCTACATTGGTGTTGGCAACGGCAACAACGACGTCAGAATGCTTGAGAATGCTGAACTTGCCATATGCGTAATAGGAGATGAAGGAGCCAGCGTCGAGGCATTGCTTGCCAGCGATATAGTGGTTAAGGACGTTAAAGACGCAATTAATCTTCTGCTAAACGAAAAAAGATTAATAGCAACTCTTAGGGGTTAATTTTCCCATCGAAGCCTTTTTATCTTTTTGGGCAAAAACCATAACAGCGGATGATGAGGAACTTAGGCGGATTGATGAAGAACCCTATGAGCGCTGACGCTTTTTTCTCTTCTTTTTGGGGAGTAACCTGACTTTACTTCCGCAGTCAGGACAGAGGTTATCAGGGGGCTGGGTTTCGAACTTCTTCCCGCACCCAATGCAAACGTAACGCCATTTTATAATTTTTTTTATGCCCCGCTTCAGTGTTCTAAATCTTAGACCCATGAAGGTTGCGATGTTCTGGAGGTTGTAGTCGTCGGTAAATATCTCCCCCTTAAGCTCATAAGCTAAGGCAAGTATCTCGATATCCGCTTCGCTGAGTTCTCCCAGCTCCCCAGTCTCAAGGGCTTTCTTTTTAACAGCTTCTACACTCTCCTTTGAGGGAACCATTACCCTAACCTTGCCCGCACTAATCAGACTTTCGACAAATAACTTAGATTCCGGGTCTTTAACCTCTTCAAGCACCTTTGGAGTTGTGACACCTTCAACATCAACCCCTTGAATGAATATTGCGGCGTCTATTATCAACATGATAATCAATTGTGGGAAAGGGTTAAAGGTCTATCGGATCATCGTTTAATGGGTGTATGCTCATGAAGGTGGATCTCAACTCAGACCTCGGTGAAAGCTTTGGAAGGTACAAGCTTGGGCTTGATGAGGAAGTTATGAAGTACATAACATCAGCCAACGTTGCATGCGGCTGGCATGCTGGCGATCCAATGGTAATGAGGAAGACCGTAAAGCTCGCAAAAGAGCTGAACGTTGCCGTTGGAGCACATCCGGGTTATCCGGACTTGCTCGGCTTTGGAAGGAGATATATGGACATAACAAGAGAAGAAGCGAGAAACTACGTTCTCTATCAGATTGGAGCATTGTATGCATTCGTAAAGGCTGAAGGGCTGGAACTTCAGCACGTTAAGCCCCACGGGGCACTTTACAACGCCCTAGTTAAGGATGAAGAGCTCGCGAGAGGAATCTTAGAGGGAATAGCTGATTTCGACAGGAACCTTATTTTTGTTGGGCTTTCGATGTCAAAGCCTCTGGAAATTGCGGAAGAGATGGGACTAAAGGTTGCCCACGAGGTATTTGCCGATAGGGCTTACAACCCGGATGGTACCCTAGTCTCAAGAAGGAAGCCGGGAGCGGTTATCCACGACAAAGAGCTCATAGCCGAGCGCGTCATTTCCATGGTCAAGGATGGAGGGGTTAAAGCCATTAACGGCGAATGGGTGGAGCTTAAAGCCGACACAATTTGCGTCCACGGGGACAACCCACAGGCTGTGGAGATAACAGCCTACATAAGAAGGCGCCTCGAGGAGGAAGGAGTGAAAGTTGTACCCATGAGAGAATTTATTAGGTGATTTTTTATGTTTCCAACTTTTAAGCCGGCTGGTGATTCTGCGGTAGTTATAATTTTCGGCAATGAGATAGACGAGGACCTTAACAGGAAAGTTCACGCTGTGGCAAGAACCATAGAGGAAGAAAATCCGGAGTGGCTTGTTGAGGTAGTGCCGACGTACACGAGCGTTTACGTTTACTATAACCCATTAAAAACCTCATATGCAGAGGCCGTCGAGGCCCTGAAGCCTTTTCTCTCCGCGGAGCCGCGGGAGGAGGAAGAGAGGATTGTGGAGATACCGGTTGCCTACGGAGGGGAATTCGGACCGGATATAGAGTTTGTCGCGCAATACAACGGCTTAACTGTCGAAGAAGTCATAGAGATCCACTCAAAGCCACTCTACAGGGTTTACATGCTCGGGTTCCTGCCCGGGTTTGCGTATCTTGGAGGCATGGATGAGAGGATAGCAACGCCGAGGCTGGAGAAGCCGAGGTTAAAAGTTCCGGCTGGAAGCGTTGGAATAGCCGGAAAGCAGACCGGATGGTACGCCATTGAGAGCCCAGGAGGATGGAGGATAATCGGAAGAACGCCGCTGAAAACGTTTGATCCTTCTAAAAATCCGCCAAGCATAGTGAAGGCTGGAGATTACGTCAAGTTCGTGCCCATAAGTGAGGAGGAGTTCTGGGAGATCTATAAGCGAGAATGGGGTGAAAAGGCATGATAGAGCTGGTAAACGTTCCTTCGCTTACGACGGTTCAGGATCTGGGAAGAATAGGCTACCAAAAGTTCGGCGTTCCGGTAAGTGGGGTTATGGACGAGGTTTCCGCGAGATTGACTAATTATCTTGTTGGGAATTATGATAACGCACCTCTGCTGGAGTTCGTTCTAAGAGGGCCCACCATAAGGTTCCACTCCTCTGCCGTTTTTGCCGTGGGTGGGGACGTGGAAGTTAAGCTAAACGGCGTTCCCATAAACCCATGGGAGAGCTACTGGGCAAAGAGAGGGGACGTTTTAGAAATAGGAACACTAAAAACCGGAATGTACGGATATATAGCATTTGCCGGAGGGATATGTTGTGAGCGGATTCTTGGTAGCTGCTCCACCTATTTGAGGGCAAACTTTGGCAGAGCGCTGAAAAGTGGGGATACTCTAAGCCTGGGCTACGCAATTTTAACAGGGAAGGATGGTAAAAAGCTTCCGGAGGCGTTTGTGCCAAAATATTCAAACGAGAGTGAAGTTAGGGTAATTTTAGGGCCACAAGAAGACCACTTTACAGAAGAAGGAATTAGAACATTCCTAAGCTCAACTTACGAGGTAACTCCGGAGTCTGATAGAATGGGATACCGTTTGGAGGGGCCACCAATAGAGCACTCGGAAAAAGGTGCCGACATAATCACTGATGCCATTCCCCTCGGCGCGATTCAAGTCCCAAAAAGCGGCAAGCCGATAATAATGCTCGCTGACAGGCAGACAACTGGAGGATACGCAAAGATAGGGGTCGTTGCCAGAGTGGACATTCCAAAGGTTGCTCAAACGAGGCCCGGAGGAAAGATTAGGTTTAGGGCTGTAAGTGTCGAAGATGCTCAGAAGGCTTTAAGAAGGCGTGAGACAACCATGGAAGCCATAAAGATGTTCCTCCTGGGGGAACTGAAGGCCTACAAATTGAAAGCCTTGGGAGAAGAGGTAATAGCCTTTACAAAAGTAGAAAAGAAGAGATAGTTACTCTTTTTCCCGTATAACGCGGGCAAGCTTATATTTTTTCCCATCACATTCAAAGTCTCCAAGAACTTCAAGAATCTTGACAACATCCCCTTCAAAAAGCCCCTCGGGTCTAACCAGGTTTTGCTTCTCTGGGTCACTGCAGTCCACAAAGCTTAGCTTTATCTTTGACCCAACTACGGCAACTCTCGGCTCTATTGCTACGTCTATTGCCGGTTCCACTACTTCAACCACCCTTACCTTCCCCTCGTGGAGAGGACAGGAGTGCTCTATGTTTCTGACCCTTACAACTTTGTACCTCCTTCCTGGTTCAAGGTTACCTACGCAGACCCTTGCCAACCTGCAGCTTTTGCATGGATCTGCTGGACCATAATAGATGAACTCCACCCCGGGTTTTGCGAGTTTTTCTCCAACCAGCGTGATTACCATTTTAACACCTCCTATGAATGATGATCATATTACACCTGTTATTTTAGCCGCTTTCTCAGCAGCCTCTCTTGTGAGGCCATCTTTGCCCAAAATCGTATACCTATCAGGCCTAATTGTGTGTGCTATTGTTAATGCTTCCACAATGTATTCCGGATCAATTCCCAATTCGTATGCATTAGTAGGTGCTCCAACCTTCTTTAAGGTTTCCCTAATCCTCTGCCACTTAAGGCCGTGGAGATAGGCCATTATTATCGTTCCCACTCCACACTGCTCTCCATGAAGGGCAGGCTTTGGAGCTATCATGTCCAGTGCATGGCTGAATAGGTGTTCCGCACCGCTTGCAGGTCTTGATGAGCCGGCTATACTCATTGCTACGCCGCTTGATATTAGGCCCTTTATTACCTTTCTCACACTTTCCTCGTTGCCTAGCCTTATGATATCTGCGTTTTTAATGACCATCTTTGCGCTCATGAGGGAGAGAGAAGCAGCGTATTCACTGAAATATTCCCCCTTTATTTTATGGGCAAGCTCCCAGTCTTTTACTGCTGTGAGGTTGCTTATCATATCCCCGACTCCAGCTGCGAGGTACCTGTAGGGGGAGGTTTTTATAACCTCTACATCCGCAACAATAGCTATAGGGGGGCGTGCTTTTACTGAGGTTTTTGCACCGAGGTCTTTGATTGAGGCGTTTGCACTCGCTATGCCATCGTGAGAAGCAGTTGTAGGAAAGCTTATGAATGGGATATAAGCTTTAAAAGAGGCCAGCTTAGCTACATCTATTATGCTTCCTCCTCCAACGCCGATAACCCAGTTTATATCCTCGTTTTTTATCACATTGAGTGTTCTTTCAACTTCCTTCATTGAGGCTTCCTTAACAATCAAACTCTTCACGTCAAAGGAATCCGTTAGGTGTTTTTCCACATCCTTTCCGGCAATTTCCTTAGTTTTTGGGCCGTAGAGAATTAGAGCTCTCTCACCCAATTTGAGCCGTCTGGCAACTTGGCTAACCTTATCCTTGAGGTTTTCACCGAGAAGAACTTCCCTTGGCAACTCCATTAAATGCATGATCATCCCCTTTCTATTTTTGTCTCTTAGAGCTTAAAAAATAATTGGAAGAAAAAGTTTTAACCAACCGCAGAATATTCCTTCCGGTGGTTAAATGGGTATTGGAGAGATTTTTCAGAGGTACTTCATAGACCCAATAAGGTACAACGAAGGCTATAATATTGTAAACACTCTCACTTACGCTGTAATTCTCGGATTGGCAGCCCTTGGAGTGTATAAGATTCTTAAAAAGCTCGGGATAAAGTATGACAATGCCTTCTTCAGGGCCCTGATTCCCTATATGATCCTGGGGGCTTTTGGAAGAGCCCTTACGGATGCAACGATAATACCCAGAACTTACCTCACGGTTACACCGGGCATATATTTTCTCGTGTTTGCGATAACGTTTTCCGCTCTTTTGATAACACATAAACTCTTCGAAGACTGGAGAAAGGTCTTCCTGTACTTTGGATGGGGTCTTGTTGGAGGGGAAGTCCTGCTTCTGCTCATCAATTTGGACAAAGTTCGCTTCAACTTTGAAGTCTTAAAATACTTCATTCCATTTGCACTGCTCGCTCTGGTTGTGGTATATCTCCTTTCCACAAAAATAAGGCTCGTTAGAGAAAACTCCTACCTTTTCTACGCCCACTTCTACGATGCGACAACAACGTTTGTGGGAGTTGATTTTCTCGGCTACTGGGAGCAACACGTCTTGCCGAGGTACCTTATAGACTTAACCGGAACCGCCGCGGTTATGTACCTCTTGAAGTTTTCAGTTCTGATGATTGCACTTTACCTGATGGAAGAGCTTCAGGAGAGCGAAAGCGATAAAGAGCTCATGGATTTCATAAAGATGGTGATGTTTATCCTTGGCTTTGCCCCGGGGACTAGGAATCTTTTGAGAATGCTCATGGGGGTCTGAGCAATGTATGAATGGAACGAGATAGCGCTCAACCTCGCGAAAGATATTGAGAAAGAGATAATGCCCCTCTTTGGAACAAAAAAGGCGGGAGAATTCGTTGCTGTTAGCCCTAGCGGCGACAAAACAAAACTTGTAGATAAAGTAGCGGAAAATGTAGTTTTAGAGTACCTCAGACCTCTCGGCGTAAACATAGTAAGTGAAGAGATAGGGAACATAGATACTGGAAGCGAATACACCGTAGTCGTTGATCCTCTAGACGGTTCCTTCAACTTTATTCACGGCATCCCCATCTTTGGGTTCAGTTTTGCAGTTTTCAAAAATGAAAAACCTGCTTACGCCATGCTCTATGAGTTTATCACAAAGAACGTCTATGAGGGAATTCCCGGGGAGGGGGCTTACCTAAATGGGAAAAAAATAGGGATCAAGCCCCTAAACGAGAAGTCCGTTTCAATAAGCTTCTATACACGGGGCAGAGGGGCAGGACTCGTTCAAAAAGTGAGAAGGACAAGGGTTTTGGGTGCTATAGCAGTTGAGCTTGCCTACCTTGCGAGGGGTTCTCTCGACGGTGTGGTGGATATAAGGAACTATGTAAGACCAACAGACATAGCGGCTGGCTATGTAATTGCAAAGGAAGCCGGGGCCATTATAACCGACGACAGAGGGGAGGAGATAAAGTTTAGACTGGATGCAACGGAGAGGCTGAATATAATAGCGGTGAACGATAAGCGACTTCTCGGGATGATACTGGAGGAAATTTAAGGAAAAGGTTAATCTTTCAAGTATCTCATATGGAGGCGGGGCGTGTTTAGTTTCACCCCCTGTTATTTAAACAGTATTTGACTCTGAGGAGGATTTTCAGACCATAACACATTA
>NZ_WHIZ01000079.1:0-7495 GCF_009372125.1 Thermococcus sp. 101 C5 | reverse complement strand
TATGACTCAAAACCATTTAAGCTTTACGGAACCAAAAATATTCAAATGTTCCGGTAGTTATCGTTTAAAGAACAGCCCCGAGCCCCACATCCGAAGGTTCAAGACAGCAATAAAATCCCTATCCTCGACCAAACCGCAGTTAGAGCACTTCATTAACCGCCCCTCTTGGGGTATTAGCTGACCCCCGCATGCGGGGCAAGTGCGGGAAGAATTTCTCGGATTAACATAAACAACAGGAACACCGAACCATTTGGCCTTGTACTCGATTAGCCTTTGCAGTTCACGAGCATTCCACTTTGAGATTTTCCTATTAAAATCTTTTGAACCGTTTAACACTTTCTCCTTTATTCCTCTCAGATCTTCGAGAATTATACCCATCCTCTTTCTGTAGGCAATCTCAACGATTTTGTTAGCCAACTTATGGAGAAAGTCTCTCATCCTGTTTCTCTCCCTTCCAGAGTACTTTTCCAGCAATTCCCCACTCAGCCTCCTATTCCATGCTGAAATCCTCTGGATTTTCTGCCTCTTCACTTCATAAACCCTGTGGGTGTGATAAAGCCCTCTTGTATCAAAATGATAAACTGTCAGTCCAGCGAGGGCTGTAATGTTTGTGAGGTTGATGTCTATACTCATCCAGTCTTTCGGCTCAAAATATTCTACGCTTTTTACGAAGTTTAGGATGAGTTTCTCTGGAAACAAAAACAAACCGCCGAGTTTTACTTTCCCCTCTTTGATTTCCTCAAGAAGAGGATGCAGGTAGTGATATTTCGCTAGGTCAATCTCAAGATAGTACTCTCTCGGCACTATTGTTATTTTCAGCCTTGTCCCTTTTAGTCTGAAGAGTGTGGACTTCACGTAAACGAGTTTCTTTTTCAGCCTTGGTTTCTGAACTTTCTTTCCTTTCTTGAGTTTTCGCTTGTATGACTTCACAAGACCAAGCATTTGGTTTATTGCGGAGTCAACGTAGTGGGCAGCGTAGCTCCAGTTTTCCAACAGTTTGTCCCTAAGTTGCTTTCTCTCAACCTTCGTGAATTTTTTGGCATTGAGAATTTCTTGGAGTGTAGTCTTTGCCATGTTGTGATACTCTTCAATAAAGTTTAGAATAACATCGTTGGCCCGGAGGGGAATTGAGTACGCCCTGACGATGGTTTCATTCTTGGAAGAGCTGTTTTGCATTCTCCACAACCTCTTCATACTTGCGGGAGCGCATTCCGTACAGCTTGCCGGCAAAGTGCGAGATTATTGCTATCAGGTCTTCAATGAGTTCTTCTCTTGGCTCTTTTTGAAGTTCTCCATTGATTACTATTATCTCTGTTCCAAAGGCTTGGAAGAGCGTTTTTAAAGTTTCAAAACCGAATCGTGTTAACCTGTCGGAGTATGTAATGATGACTTTCGAGACTTCCTTGTTTGTCACCATTTTGAGGAGCTTCTGGTAGTTTTTCCTCTTTTCGTTTAACCCTGAGCCAATATCCTTGAGGATTTCAATGTCCCAACCTTTCTCTTTTGCGAATTCTTTTATCGTTTGGACTTGTCTGTTCAAATCATCTTTTTGAGTTCTGCTTGAGACTCTTGCATATCCAATTATTTTCCTTTCCTCTTGAATCCCAAGTATTCTCTTGATTTCGCTTTCTGGAATTCTTCTTCGACCCCCAACTGTTCTGACAACCCTGATTTTCCCTTGTTTGTCCCAATTCTGAAGTGTTTTTACAGTAACTCCAAGGATTTTTGAGGCTTCTTTTAGAGTATAATGCCTCTCCATGCTACCCCTGATATAGAATACGCACACATCCTTTATATGTTTTTCTATTGTTTTCCATGAAATTACACAAAAAGAAAAACAATCAAAAACGGCTAACCTTTAAAAGGCTCCCGAGAATTTAGAGTCAGGCAATGAGGAGAGCGAATTGCGCTGAGTGGTGATGACAACTCAACCCGAGCCGTTAATAGGGGTGAGAGAATGCACATAAGGGAGTTTCAGGAGCTGATTAGGGGGCTTTACTTTCACAGGGACGAGAAGAGGGGCTTGGAGAAGACGTTCCTCTGGTTTACCGAGGAAGTGGGCGAGCTAGCGGAAGCCCTTAGGAAAGGAGACAGAGAGGCAATGGAAGAGGAGTTTGCGGATGTTTTAGCGTGGCTGGTTAGCTTGGCCAACATAGCCGGCATTGATGTTGAAGATGCCGCAAAGAAGAAGTATCCCGGCGTATGCCCCTACTGCGGGAAGAATCCCTGCGAATGCGAGAAGGAGTGAAAGCAAAAGTGAGAATTTAGAGCTACACCGCCCTTTTGAACCCATACGTCTCAAAGTCTTTGTCGAAGGTAAAGGCTTCTCTAATCTTTAACCTCTCCATTATCGCAAAGCTCAAGCAATCTATAACATCCATGCCGTTCTGGTCTTCATACTGCTCAAATATTCTCCAGGCCTTTTCCCAGTCTTCCTCTGTTTCTTTTTCAATGACTATAACCCTGCTATTGGTGTAGCTTTTATAGAGCTGAACTGCGGTCTTCTTGTTAACCCTCTTTGAAACTCCATTGAGGAACTCCACCAGTACGGGTCTGCCAACAACGAACTTTATGCCGCCCCTAATAGATTTTTCAAAAAATTCTCTTGCTTTTTTATGATTCTTATCTGTTTTGCTGGCTAACGCTATCATTGCACTCGTGTCCATGTAAATCAGCTCTGGCTTCACTCGCTTTGCCATTCTACCGTCCCCCAGTCTTCCCGCTCGCTTGCATCCTCTTCAAGCTCCAGAACCCCTATGGTGTCCCAAATCGGATCTTTCTGGATTAGCTTTTCAACCTCTTTTTTGTGCTTCTTTGCGTATTCTTCCAAAGCCTCCCTCGCTATTTCCTTTAGACTTTTGCCTCTCAGGATGGCAAGCATTTTGAGAACCTCATGGGTCTCGTCATCAACCTCGGTTTGAACATGAATGCCCATGTTATCACCCAATCGTAAGTATTGCATCTAATATTGATAAATTTTTCCATTAGATGAATTGAGGTCAATATATTATAAAACATTAAACCGCTTGAAAAAAGCCAATACTCCTTAGCTCTTCAGAAGAAGTTGGGGAGTTTAAAGAGAGCAAGTTTAGAAGAAATCTTTAGGTTTTTGCCTTTTGAGTTTTTGTGTACTTCTCTATCTCCCTCAAAGCGTTTATTATGACTTTCTCGCCAGCATTCCATATCTCTATTCCCATTATTCTGCCGTTTTCATCATACTCTATCCAGACGTCCTCATCCACCTCATCAGTGTCAAAAACTTCTCCCTCTTTTATCAATATATACAGGATATCCGCCTTTGGGTCATACCGAACCTTCATAACTCAATCCACCTCTTGCTTTCCAATCTCCTCTTAACTATCTTTTCAAGGTTTCTACTAACATCTCACGGGCTAAAGGCCCTTAACTCCAAACATTAAATAGCTCTCAAACTTTACTCCCCAAAAGTCCAAGAACTCCTTAAACCTGTATGCCTCCTCTATCGGAACCAACACCACCCAAGGGCCTAGGTACCTACCGCTTAGCTCCTTTATAATGCCTCCCTTTCCGTCTCTCCCTTTTAATGCAAATTGAAACTTAGTCTTCTCATTACCCTCTAACCTAGACACATCCAGGACAAAGAGGGCGTAGCTTTCACCATTTAGTAGCTCATGGATAGGCTTCCCCTTTGTGAGGGAAAACCCTTCTATGATAATTCCAGGGGAGGCTAGGTAATTTGGATCAAACAGATCCTCCAGGTTAAGGGCCTTAACGTCTAGCTTATCATGGGGAAAGCCCAAGTCCAAAAGCCTTTGTTTGAACTCAAAGGCTAGATCAAAACGGTCATCTTCCCTTGCCTTCCTCAGGATTAGCATAAAGTCATAATCGTTAGGCTCCCCTTTCCCCTTTACTGAAGACCCATAGAGGACTATATCAAAGACTTTCTTATGAGTTTTTTTGAACTTCTTGGCCGTTTCCATGAGCCTATTCAATTCTGTCGGTAAGTTGAAGAACTGCATCCCTCAATCCCTCCACTTCTCTTTTTCTAACTGTAGTTTGATATGTGTCCCTGTAAAAGGAAAAGAACTTATCCACTACCCTATATAGATCATGGTAGTGCTCCCTCAAAATCCTAAATCTGTGAGTGTGGTTATCTGGTTCCTCGTTCAAGTCCCTCTTAATTATATAATCGCAAATACCTACCAAAGCTTTAAAGTATAGGATAAGAGAGGCGTTATATTTTCTCTGCTTATAAGCTATTTCCCCCATTTCTATGTATTCCTTAATATTGGCCCTTAGGCGTTCTAAATCTATTGGCATGATATTAACCCTCCGTAATTTTAATTACAAAAAAAGCATATAAAAGCTTTTCTGTAAGAATTATTACAAAAGGTGAGGAACCTTTGAATTCCACTCCCCGCTTAGTCTATCTCTATGTGTTAGTTGTGTCTTTAGAAAAGGCACATAAAATCAATTTTTTCATGGGAAGACTCCTCTGGAGGGAGTTATACACTCCTCTTTTCCTGCTAATCTGACATCTTCCCCGCCCTGGAGGGCGAGGCTTTTAAGAGAAAAAGTAAGGGTTAAAAAGTTTAGAGGATAACCCTTATACAGCGGTGAGATTATGAAAGAGATTGTGATAAAAGTCCCCAATAATGTGGACGAAACTTTAATTCGGCTTATAAGGAGAACGGTTAGAAAGGAAATTCTCATAGATTCAATGCTCAAAAAAATTGAGAAAGAACTTGAGAGTTCTGAATTAACAGAGAAAGACATAGAGAGAATTACCGAAGAGATCAAAAAAGAAAGAGCAAAATACTGGAGGGAAAAACTTGGACTCACTCGTAGTTGATACAAACGTCCTTTTCTCCTTCTTCAAGGCTGATTCCACTACAAGAAAACTTATAAGAAAGCTGAGGGGAATTTTGGACTTATATACTCCTGAATATGCATATGATGAACTTCAAAAGTACAAGAGCGAAATAATCAAAAAGTCCAAGATTTCTCCTGAAAGATTTGAAGAGATTTTGGGTATACTGTCCCACATAGTCATCCCAATCCCAGAAAGTGAATATGCAGACAAAATTCAAGAAGCCGTTGAGATTACTCCAGATCTCGGGGATATAGATTTTGTCGCTTTAGCCTTGAAGCTTAACTGCCCAATATGGAGCAACGACAAGAAGCTCAAAAACCTCAAAAACGTGCAGGTTTTAGATACAAAAGAAGTTGTGGATCTCCTCCAAGACTAATCGCCCAAAACGTAAACTATCGCTTTGCAAGAGTCCAAGTCGTTCTCGTAGATGCACCTGTTGTAGGGGTCTGTCCGTCGTGAGCTTTTATGAGTAAGTGTGAGTGAACCTCCGGCCGTTCAAATCAACTCTCACGACGGACTTGGGCTTCATCACGTTCAGCTCCCCTCCGGGTTCATCGGGGAGCAAATCATCACGCTCAGCCCCACTCAGGGCGACCCCAAGTCCCCGCACGAAAACGTTGAAAGCACCAACAAACTGCCTATCCGCCTTAAACCCACAGTTAGGACACTCCACCAGCCCGTTTCGGGACTCTAACCTACTCCCACACACCGGGCAGGTGGATGAGGTGTAAGCAGGATTAACAAACTCTACGGGAACACGATAAGAAAGCTTTCCAACAATCTTCTTCCAAGTGGCACGGGAGAGCTTCCTGTTAAACTTCCTCGAACCATTCTGGAGCATTTTGAACTTGTTCAAATCCTCGAAGACAAAAACCGCATCGGGAAACTCCCTCGAAAGCTGGACTGCGAGCTTGTTCAGGTAATCCTCAATCCTGTTTCTCCTCCTAGTCCAGTATTTTTTAAGCAATAAACCAATCCTCTTCGGAGCTTTCCGCTGAACGCTTTTTAGCATATCAATAATTCTGTCATACGTCTCGGCAACCCTGTGCAGTTCGCTCAAGTCCACTCTAATCCAGCCTTTTTCAGGGTGAAAGATGTCGAGGCTCATTAAGTTGCTGTCAATACCGATTTTGATTCTTCCAGAGAACTCGACTTCCTTTGAGAAAGTTAGTAGGACATCGTTCTTCCTAATTATCAACTCGCCAACATTCCAGTTCTTGACCTTTTCATAGAACCATTCTTTTGAGAAGTCCAGCTCAAGGTATTTCTCACGTGGTCTAACGGTTATCCTAACTTTTGAGTCTTCAACCTTCATCAAGGTTGTTTTCACTCGGACAAACTTTCCTTTAACGACTGGTTTTACTCTCTTTCTCTTTCCTTTGAGGTAGTTCTGTCTCCAGCTTTTGAGGATTGAATAAGCGGTCTTTATTGCAGAATCAACGTAGTGCTTGGCGAAAGGCCACTCTCGGAGGAGTTCGTTCCTCAGTTTTCGCTTGAACTCATTAGACTGCGGAAAATAGGGGATTAAGCGAGTTGTCCCGTAGTAGCGATAATTTTTTCTTCCGAGAGAATATCTATGCTTAACTCTCTTTTCTTTCCAAGTCGTGTTTTCCCATATTTCGTCGATCGCTCTTTGGAGGAGTTTTTGGTATTCTTTGAGGAACAAATCAATGTTCCAGTTGTGGGGCATTCTGTATGTTAAAACAACTTTAGTCATTCTCGACCTCCTCGATTAGTTTTTTCACGCCTTCCTTGAGCTTTTTGTATTTGTGGGAGCGCATTCCGTAGAGCTTTCCAGCGAAGTGCGAGATTATGGTTATTAAGTCTTCAATGAGTTCTTCTCGTGGAGAGTTTTCTTTGTCGTTGATAATGATTATCTCTGCACCGTTCTCCTTGAAGAAGAATTCGAGAGTTTTGAAACCGAAACGAGTGAGCCTGTCGGGGTAGGTGATGATAACTTTTGAGACTTCCCCGTTTGTCACAAGTTCGAGAAGCTTACGGTAGTTCTTCCTGTCCTCGTTCAACCCTGGGCCGATGTCCGTGAGTATTTGGACTTGCCAGCCTCGTTCTTTTGCGTATTGCTCTATTGCTTTGACTTGTCTTTCTAAGTCGTCTTTTTGTGTGTGGCTTGAGACCCTTGCGTAGCCGAGTATTAGACCTTTCTCTTCGTTTATGCCGAGGAGTCTTTTTATTTCGCTTTCTGGTATTCTTCTTCTCCCGCCGGGTGTTCTAACGGTTCTGATTTTCCCTTCTCTATCCCATTTTTGGATTGTCTTGGGGTGGACGCCGAGTATCTCACTCGCCTTCTTCACCGTGTAAAGCTTCTCTTTCACTACCATACACCCACATTTATTCACAAAAAGTTTTAAGGCTTTCGCTTAGGAAGGGCGTGTTTAGTTTCACCTCCTGTTATTTAAACAGTACTTGACTCTGAGGAGGATTTTCAGACCATAACACATTACCCCAAGCAAAATTCGGGTTACAGTAGTCTTTTTCAGAAAACAGGGGATCCTACTGCCAAACCAAGTTGTAAACGCACCCCAGAACCCCTCATGAGGATTCCTATGCCTGTACTCTTCTTCAGAAAACACTCTGTCTCTCTTCTTACTACCAAAACCACCTGGAGCGTTCTTAGTTTTCTTA
>NZ_WHIZ01000078.1:0-7505 GCF_009372125.1 Thermococcus sp. 101 C5 | reverse complement strand
GGTAGGTTGTAGTATTGTTTAAAGAGGAGTATTGCCAGTATTGTTTTTACTGGAAATTTTTTGGATTTTGGCAGGTTCTTCAGCTTTCCTTCTGATTCGAAGTCTGCTAAAACGTCAAGAATTGCGAATGCCACGCTTTCAGGGTCTTTGAGTCTGTGATCCCATCTGGGGATCACGACAACCACCTGAAAGAATTCAGCAAAAACCCTAATAAAGGTTACTATAAACACGCCCTGTTCCGGCGAAAGGTTTTTAAGACTGAAACCAGTAAGTAAATAATGGTTTCAGTCCTCATTTCTCTCCCCTTTTCTGAAGAGGTATCAGAAACTTAAACCTAACGTCCCACTGCTTATCCTGACAGTGTCAACAAAAGAATTCAAAAGTTCCATTTATCACTACCTATGAAACAGCCCACTGAGTTCACCCCCCGGAAATTGAGATTACATCTTGGTTCATTGCTGATAGATTTTGTACATTTGTTTTGTACGTGCTGGGATATATAACCTTTTTTGTTTTTCTAAAAGAATGCAAAAAAGAAAAGACTATTCAAACCTCAATGATACATCTCCATAGAGAATTTTCTCTCTTCTCCCGTCCTCAAGCTCCAAGATTAATGCACCGAGTTCATCAATATCCAGAGCCTTTCCTCCAATCTCCTTATCTTCCATTATTATTTTGACATTTCTGCCTAAGAGTGCCTTCTCCCTCCATTTTTGGAGTATCTTCTCGTCATTTCCCTTGAGGAACTCTCCATACCAGTGCTCCAACCGCTCCACAAGGATTTTAAACACCTCTTCTGTGGGAATCCGCACTCCTAAAACTTTGCTTATTGATGTTGAGATGCCCACAAGTTCCTCTGGGATTGGGTTGTTGACGTTTAATCCTATGCCCAAGATAATGTAGTAAACCTCCTTCTCCGAAAAGCTCCCTTCGGTTAAGATACCACATATCTTTTTTTCGTTTACAAGGACATCGTTAGGCCACTTTATCCTTGCATCTATTCCAAATCGCTCCAGGGTTTCAACAACGGCTACTGCTCCGAGAAAAACAGTTTTAACTATGTGTTCCGGTGTAGTTTTTGGTTTTAATATCACACTCATCCACAGCCCGCCTTTAGGGGATGCCCAGATTCTGGAGTTCCTACCATAGCCGCTGTTTTGAGTGTCAGCCACTATTATGGTTCCCTCTTCCTCATTGAGGGCTATCCGTTTAGCATATTCATTGGTTGAATCTATCTCCTGAAAGTATATCACCCTCCTTCCAATGATCTTAGTGTTGAGTCCGAACATTTTTGTTTCACCGAAATGAATTTCGACAATTGAAGTATTTAGTTTTAACGATAAGTTTAAATTATTTGTCAGCAATGTATCACTAGAGGTGAGTAGTGTGGAGGCATACAACAACATTGGGATTAAGAGAAGACTTAGGAGATTTTTTAGAAGGAATGGGAGGGCTTTGATTTTTGCAATGGATCACGGGTTTGAGCACGGCCCAATGGATTTCGAAGAACACTGGGAACACATCAATCCAAGAGTCATAATTAGAAAAGTTGTTAGGGCTGGAGTAGACGGCGTGATGATGCTCCCAGGGATAGCGAGAATAGCCGGGGAAGAA
The DNA here is from genome assembly GCF_009372125.1 of Thermococcus sp. 101 C5. Lineage (NCBI taxonomy): Archaea > Methanobacteriati > Methanobacteriota > Thermococci > Thermococcales > Thermococcaceae > Thermococcus > Thermococcus sp. 101 C5. Next base: position 5,891 of record NZ_WHIZ01000078.1, on the reverse strand, counting down.
CTTGTCGGTAAAGATGTCGGTTTGATGGTAAAGCTCACCAGCAAAACAGAGCTCAGACCAAAGGAAGAGTGGCTTATGCAAGACCAGCTCGGGTTTGTTGAGGACGCAATTAAACTTGGCGCCGATGCTGTAGCGGCAACCGTCTACTGGGGCAGCCCATATGAAGGTGCAATGATGAGACAGTTTGCAGAAATAGCGAGCTACGCCCACGATTTAGGTTATCCGGTCGTGCAGTTTGCCTATCCAAGAGGGCCTTATATCAATGAAAAATACGGCAAGAAGGAGGACTACAGAGTGGTCATGTACGGAGCAAGGGCCGCCGCAGAAATGGGGGCAGACATGATTAAAACCTACTGGACCGGGTCAAGGGAAACATTTGCCAGAGTTGTCGACGCTGCTTCAGGCGTTCCAGTTCTTCTGAGTGGTGGAGCAAAAACAGACAATCCTCTTGACTTCCTAAAGCTTGTCTGGGAAGTTATTGAAGCTGGAGGAAGCGGAGCAGTAGTTGGAAGGAATATATTCCAGAGAGAAAACCCAGAACCGATGATTAAAGCACTTTTAAGGGTAATCCACAGAAATGAGGATCCAGAAGAGGCCGCAAAGGCCGAAGGGTTAATTTGAGTTTTCTCGTCTTTTTATCTTCTTCGGGGGGAAGACCCTCCGTAAGGGCGGGGCAGTTCACTTAACAAAAAATAAAGGCCGATTAAGTGCACCACCTTAGTTCAGGTGTTCAAGTGGGCATCAAACTCCCTGCTCTTAACAAAGTTGGCATATCCTTTCTTGTCAAGTCTTTTGCTCACATATGGGCCGTCCTTTCTATAGCCGAACTTTCTGTAGTATTCCCTAACGCCAACGCCGCTTATGATGAGCATCTTCTTTACGTCGAACTCTTCCTTCGCTATTCTTTCCGCCTCAGCCAAAAGCTCCCTTCCATAGCCCCTGTGCTGCCATTCATACTTCGGTTTTCCACCTATTGGAACCAAAGGGCCGTAGACGTGGAGCTCCCTAACTATAGCAGATGGACAGCAGTTTATCTCCTTTCTGTGGGCTTTTTCACTTGGGATTCTAAGTCTGATGAAGCCGATGAGAATGTCGTTCTTCACATCCTCAAAGCTCAAGAATATCTCGTGGCCTTCGCTTGCCTTATAATCCCCTCTCAGCAGCTTAATGTGCTCAACCTCGGGCTGAACTCCAAACTTCTGCATCTGATGCCCAACTTCCCTGAAGCGAATCTCTCTCGGCCTTATGCCCCTCTTTATGAGCTCATTGAACACCAACTGGCCTAAATTGGAGTGTTTTACTCCAGCTTCAACAAGCTGAACTGGGATATCCCTCTGTATTCTCATTACTCTGACCCACTTTGGCAGTATCTTGTAAACTTCAACTAGCAGTTCAACGGCTTCTTCAGTCGTGTAAGGCCTGTATTTTCCTTCCTTGTACCACTTGTAAAGGAGCGTGTCCTTCGTGACCAGGGTGGGATAAATTTTGAGCATATCCGGCCTGAAGCGTTCGTCTTCAAAGATTATTTGGAAGGCCTTTAAGTCCCTTTCAAAGTTACTTCCCGGAAGACCCGGCATCATGTGGTAGTTTATCTTAAGACCTGCATCCTTAAGGAGCTGGGTAGCCCTCACAGTATCCTCAACGGTGTGTCCCCTCTTCACCCTCTCATAGATGAAGTTGAACACCGTTTGAACTCCAAGCTCAACTCTCGTGGTGCCTAGCTTGAGCATTCTATCGATTTGCTTTTCCATGGCCCAATCGGGCCTTGTTTCAAGAGTTAGCCCCACCATTCTGACCTTTGCCTTCTCGTTCTTCCTCTGCTCTTCCTCGAGATAATAGTACGGCTTCCTGTGTGTTCTCTCCCAAGCTTTTTTGAAGAGGGGGTCTTCGTCAACCTCGCCAAAAAGAACAGCCTTTCTAATTTTCTCTTCAAGGTTCTCAATGTCCTTGAAGTAAGGGAAATCGTTCATGGCTTTGAAGGCCTCTTTTATGAACCACTCCTGGTAATCCAAATCCACAGCGGGGAAAGTTCCTCCCTGTATAATAACCTCAACTTTGTCTATGTCGTGGCCGATATCATAGAGCTGCTTCAAACGGTTCATCATTATGAGATAGGGATGATAAACGTTCTGAAGAGCTCTTAAAGCAGATGGCTCTTTTCCAGTGTAGCTTTGGGGAGAGCCCTCGCTTGGGCCCCCAGGGCAGTAAATACACCTGCCGTGCGGGCACGGAAACGGCTTTGTCATCATTGCAACAACAGCAACACCGCTAATTGTCCTAGTAGGCTTCTTCTTGAGGAAGTCCTTGAACTTCTCCCTATCTTCTTTGCTCATCACTCTAAGCACGTCTGAATTAGTGGGAATCTTTGAAAGGTGGTACTTCGCGGCGATTTTAACCTTAAACCGATTTAGTTCTCTCCTGTCCCTAATCTCACCCGAAATTACCGCCCTTGCAATTTCCTCGCAGGCTTTTCTATATTTTTCTTCCATTCTCATCACGTTCATAGAAGTGAACTGTCATTTAAAAGTCTTAACATCACATCCGATTTAATGTTCTTGAAGATAGACCTAAAATTGGAAAAATAAAAATCAGAATAACAGCCCCACAAGATAGGGGGCAGCAACCAGTATCATGAAGAGTATTCCTATTGAAACGCCGTTTCTAACGAATGTGGCTGAAATAAGACCAACTAGGATTGAGCCAAAGATTCCTGCGATTCCAGCATCATTGTATGCCAATACAAGCACTATTGCTAGGAACGTAGCATACAGTGCCTCTGCGGGCACTTTTTTAAAGACAAATCTGGTTAGCTGCTTTGAGTACTTAATCAGTATGAAGTACGCAAGGAGTGCAGCGAATATAGTCGCGTAAACTGTTACAAGCATTATGGTCGAAGTTGAGTACCTCTGGAGCAAGACTTCCCTCGGTGTAGCTCCTCCAAACGATGCAAGCTCAGCAAAGAATGGATGTGCCGGCCCTGCGGACATGGGCCCTGTAGGCACTCCCAATGCAATGAGTGGTATAAGGGTTCCCCCAATATAAGTGGCGTTCTTTATGGCATCTCTCACTGCATATGCCATGAGAGAACCTTTAAGTTCATCTTTTTGGCTCTCTTTTATCAAGTCCCCAAACAGGACTGTTAATCCTACAGGGCTCATAAAAGTTGCCAGGATACCACTTAACCCTGCCAAGGCAGAAGAAAGCATGACTTCCACCCTGGTAAGGTGATGCAGGGGGTTTAAAGATATCTTTCCAGTTTTTACCAGCTTAATCCGTGCATAATCTTGCCGCCTTAGATGGTGGTTATTCGGTGAGATTAAGGTTAAGAGCTCGTAGAGTATTGGGCCGATTGTAATCGCCAGAAAAATGCTCACAAACGCTGACTGTCCGTACAGTCCCCTAAGACCTTGAACAAGCATTGCAAAGGGAAATATGGCCAACAACGCAAGCACCTTTGCCTTTGACATCACTGCTAGCAGGAGTATTCCCGCGACGATCAAATACACCCAACCAGGCCAGCCTAAAGGTCCGGTAGGATTTTTAAGTAACTCCCCAAGAGGCGCCAAATAGAAGGACAGGGGCAACGTTATTGCTATAGCAACTATTGTTCCAATAATACTAGCAGTTATACCTTTTCTCAGAAGGATCTCCGAGTACCCATGTTTTCTTGCTACCAATGCATCCGGAACCTGCGGTACTGCCATAACTCCTCCGGGAATTGCCGCAAGTGCTGTAGGAACCGCATCTGCAGCTTTAAATGCTACTATTGTCCCCATAAACCACGCGAGAACAAGCAATGGATCAAATCCCGCTGCCAAAAACGCCAAGGTTATTGGAGCAATTGTAGCAGTCTCATCGGTTCCAGGGATCATTCCAATTATTATATACAACAACACGGAAAACGCCGTCAAAAGTGTGGCTTGGATTAAGAGAGTTGCAATGTCCATTTTACTCCTCCTCCACAACCCTTTTTGGTTCAATTGTTGCCGTTGATACTATAAATCCCAAAAATGCTCCGAAGGCACCTAACGTTACTCTTAGGGCATTCAACAAATCTTCCCTCCCAATCATACGAACTATCTGTGGAGCGCTAAAGTACATTAGAAATGCCAATGCGCTTGTTATTAGGAATGCTTTTATAAAATCGTGTTCTGCTATAACTTCCCCAAAAATCTCGTATAGATTTTGCTTTACCTTACTCATGGTGATTTCACCAAATAGCAACTTTTACATCGTTTCTATTTAAAACTTTCGACTACAGTTGGCACATTTTTAGGCAAGTGCCTAAGCCCATGAAAAACATTTAAACACAAGAAAAGCAACTATTAAAAGGTGAACAAGATGGTAAGCAGAGCGGAGATTGTTGCGTTCCTTGACGAGTACCTGAGCATAGGCTCTTTTCCTGACAAATCCCGAAATGGATTGCAGGTAGAAGGAAAAGAAGAGATAGAGAAGATTGCCTTTGCAGTTGATGCCTGCATGGACACCTTTGTCAAAGCCAAGGCTTTAGGAGCAGACATGCTGATAGTGCACCACGGCCTAATATGGGGAGGAATAGAGTACGTCAGAGGGCTTGTACAAAAAAGGCTTAAGTTTCTCCTCGAAAACGAGATAAACCTCTACGCCGCCCATCTGCCCCTTGACGTTCATCCTGAGGTAGGAAACAACGCACAGCTGTTGAAACTCTTAGGTTTGGAGCCAAAGGAGCCTTTCGGAGGATATAATGGCATAAACATTGGATACCTGGGAGAGTTTGAAGAGCCAAAACCATTGCCTCTGGTTGCCCAGATACTCGTGGAAAAGCTGAAGACTGACTATGTAAAAGCCTATGAATTCGGGGTCGAGGAAATAAAGAGCGTCGCCGTGGTCAGCGGCAGGGGAGGGTTTGCCATACCGGAAGCGATAGAAAAAGGCGTTGACCTTTTCATAACAGGTGAATTTCTGCACGACGACTATCACACAGCCAAGGAAGGGAGGCTAAATGTTATAGCAGCAGGACATTACGCCACAGAAACCCTTGGTGTTAAAGCACTAATGCCCTTGCTGGAGGAGAGATTTGGGGTGAGCGTTTTCTTTATAGACGAGCCGACAGGATTATAAGAGAAATGTTATATAGCCATCCCACACAATCCCCTGGGGTGAAAAAATGAACAAAACGATGCTTGTGCTTATCCTCATAACACTCAGCCTCCTAGCATACGCAGTCAATACAGCAGAGCTACCACCCGCAAGCTTCTCCTACATAGACGTTTTCTATACAAATAATGAAAGCGTGACATACATAACCTCAGACGGAACCGCTCTCTTCGGGCTGAAGATCACCCCCTACGTTGACAACTTTAACCTCGAGATCATTTTTCCTGAAGGCACATCATACCTCGTACGCTATGGCGATGAGAACATAAATGGGACCGATAAGTTCAAGATCACGGTCAAGAAAGACGAACTCCCTGAAGAGATATACATCCAGTTCCAGCTACCAAGTGAGCTAGCAAAAGAGGTCGTTCTCAATAAGGGTTCCGCAAAAATCGAAATCAAAGCCAGCAAACTACCATTCTGGAGAACCAACGAAACAATAACGGCTAGGTTCAGAAAGAGGGAGTAAGCAACTTCGATCGCCCCTTCATAATGCATTTTTTATGGACGAATCAAAGAATGCTTGCTCCATCGAGGATAACTTCCTAAATAGCAATCTCTCACAAAACCTAAATCAAACTCAAAAACTCCCTGAACTTTTTCCCAATGCCCTCTGGAGAGACAATCTCCACCTCAACACCGAGCTCCTTGAGATACTCCTCAACCCAGCTTTTTCTCAAAGGATCGTTCCTAAAGGGGTAAACCACCCAGAGATGTTTAAAGCCAGCGCGGTGAGCCTTTATCCCATTGTAGAG
>NZ_WHIZ01000077.1:0-7519 GCF_009372125.1 Thermococcus sp. 101 C5 | reverse complement strand
GGTAGGTTGTAGTATTGTTTAAAGAGGAGTATTGCCAGTATTGTTTTTACTGGAAATTTTTTGGATTTTGGCAGGTTCTTCAGCTTTCCTTCTGATTCGAAGTCTGCTAAAACGTCAAGAATTGCGAATGCCACGCTTTCAGGGTCTTTGAGTCTGTGATCCCATCTGGGGATCACGACAACCACCCGAAAGAATTCAGCAAAAACCCTAATAAAGGTTACTATAAACACGCCCTGACTCATTTTTAGTTCTCTGCATTCTATTGTAGAGTTTGCTAAGAATCTTTTTTATGTTCCTTGGAACTTTGGGAGATTTTTTAAATGTCAGGCTACTGGCTTTTATAGTCCTAAGTTCATTAAACTCTTTTAGGGCTTTATCAGCGATTTCATAGTAAATATTCATTTCCCTGAACTCGTTGAATGGAGGAGTGTTAATATCAAGCCCTGTTATTTTCAAAAGCTCTTCAATAGGGGTATTCTGTCTAATCCAAGTATTGCCTTGTCTTCTGTATATAAAGTATTGTGAAATTATTCCATCACTACACACGAAGAAAGCATAGTACTCTTTTCCTCTGTATTTGACAACACTTCTCATTGAATACCTTCTCTTTAACTCCTCAAAGCGCTCATTGTTACGCTCCTTGAACTCCCTTACGAGTTTTTCGGCAAGCGTTGTTACGGAAAGGACATCCTTTTTTTCAAGCTCTTCAATTTTTCCGCCATAAATAATCTCGATTGCCGATGGGTTCCATTCCTCACTCTCTTCAAGAATCTTACCGTCAGCACCTAATGCATTGTTAAATTCTGCTATTCTTCTTCTGACTTTCTCGAGTAACCCGAGATTCTCTTCTAATTTTTTCTCTGGGAAGAAATTGTAGACATGGATAACATCATGTTCCGTTCCAATTCTGTCAACTCTACCAATCCTTTGGATCAATTTTATTGGAGTCCAGTGTAAATCGTAATTTATCACAATGTTTGCATCCTGTAAGTTAAGCCCTTCGCTGAGAATATCCGTTGAAATTAAAATGTCAATTTCGTTTTCTGTCTCATAATAATTTGATTTAGGAGCAAAACGTCTAATTTTGTCGAGTATTCCTTTTGTACTTGAACTTACAGCTTCAATTGAATATTCTTTACCGAAATACTCGTTTAGTCCCCTATATACCCATTGAACGGTTTCTTCGAATTCACTGAAAATTAGAATCTTTCTCCTTTCCTTTTTCATCAGCTTTTCTATAAGTTCAATCAATTTTGAAAGCTTTGGGTCTTCTTCGGGGCTCTTTTCGAGACGTTCTTTGAGGGGTCTGAGCGCTTGCTCCATTGCTTCAAGTTTCTTTAGATCATATTCTAAATCCTCGATTAGTTTCTCAAGGTTAAACGCTCCTGCCTTGTATGTTGGTTCCTTTATTCTTGTGTATTCGCTGATGAACTTTTCTATTTCTTTATCACTTAGTAAGTGGGCTTTTTTGCCATTAATTTTACCCAGTATAATCTCGTTAAACTCCTCTCCTGCGGGTATAAAACCTTGTTTAACAAAATTCAAGAAGTTCCTAGTCTTGATGATGTCCCTCTGAAGAGTTTGATACATTGAGTACCATGAGCTTTCCAGACGTTTCAGGTAAAGGATTCTTTCTAATCCTCTCAAATTTTTTCCGGCAGCGGATAAGTCCGTGTATGGGTTTTTGTCTTTAAATTGTGGTTTAACATATTCATGGAGTGCGAACCTTGCATATCTCATCGAATTTATACCCGCTAGGAACAGGGTGTAAATGTCGATAGGTTCGATATTCGAATGTTCGGAAATTGTCTTAATTAATTCTTTTGGAATTTTTTCAAGAGGATAAACCTCTGAAATTCTGTATTCAATAGTTTCCAGTTTTCTCTCTGGAAAGCAAAGCTTTTTGTTTCTGATTTTGATACACTTATCATTTTCCCCGTAAAGCTTCAGGATATCATGTCTAGTTCTTCTTACCATTATTTCCCTTAGAACATAGGAAGGGTGGACAGCTCCTTTCTCAATTGCATTAACTAACTCATCCCAAGTTTGAGGTGTTATTGGGAAAGGATGCTTCTTTTCAGGTATAAACAATTTGATTTGATTTATTATATCCCGGTACTGTTTTCTATAGGGTGTTGCCGTTAGGAGTATTACTCTTTTTCCAAGGAGAAGCTCTTGGAGATTTTTGTAGGACTTCGTGGAGGGATTGGTATAGTGGTGAGATTCGTCCACAAGAACTGTGTTCACGGTTTTTATGTAGTCCTGCATCTCCTTATATTTTTCTGCTGAGAGCTCTTTTCTTGGAAGCAACCCTGCCGAGAACACCTTTCCTTCAATGTTGTACATTCTCAATAGCTCTTCCCAGTACTTGACGAGCTCCGGAGGCGCTATAACTGCAACTTTGTTGTTTCTCCCATTTAACAAATCGAAGAGTGAAAAGTGCTCCAAAAGTGCCAACCCGATATAACTCTTTCCTAATCCGACGACGTCGCTTATTAGAACTCCTCTGTATTTGTTGATTATTGAGATTGCTCTCCTTACAGCATCCATCTGGAACTCGTAGAGAACTTCGGAAAGACCTCTAATCAGAAATCCGGTGTCTTTCTCTGCAATGTCCTTATAGAGCTCATAAAGACCCCTTATTAATACCTCATAGGGGGATGGAAAACTTCCAGGCTTTTGTCCCGCCCAGCTTCTTTTAATCACCTCAACTAGTTTTGGATTAAATGCTTCACTCTCTTCCCAAAGCCATTCGTACCACTCTCTCAAGCTCTCAAAATGAGTTGCAAATAGACCGGCATTCAGCTCTGTGTTCCCGTAAAACCCTGCGAGTGTGAAATTACTCGAGCCAACGAGACCTATCGGAGCAATTGACTCACTTTTCGGATAGAAAAGGTATGCTTTGGCGTGCATGAACTCTTTAACATAAACCTTGATCTCAATGTTTCCAGCTTCCAGCCAAGAGACGAGTTTGCTTAAAAATTTCTCATTCTCTTCAGTCTGTTCCATGAAGTTCGTGTTTTTTTCAAGATCTTCAGCTTGTTCGTCAAAATCTGACTTGAGTTTTTGGTTTCTTTCCTTGAGCTTCCTTAATGCTTCGAGAGAGTGGTAGACCATGCTGAGCTGTTCATAAGTTTCTCTATCTGTTTGGTTCCCGATCACTATTCTCATCTTTCCCCCTTGGGAGAAGAACTCATCAAGCTCCCTTTGGAGTTCTTTTAGCCCACTTATAAATAAGAATCCCACTGCAGCGTCTATCTGTTTGTAGTGTTGGGAGGTCAAGATTTCTTTTAAAACGTCGAGGAGCTTTACCCTTTGATTATCAACGAGACCGTATTTATTCAGGAGGCTAATTGCAAACATCTAGGTCACCTCAATGATACTTCTCTAACTTTCTCGGGTCTATCTTATCATTATTATTCCTTTCAATTCTTAAACCCAACTCTTTTGGAATCCTCCTGTAGTTTCCAAAATAGCGAAAGTTCGAGAGTTCAGATGGGCTTCTTTTGCTTCTGATTATTCTGTTGGATAAGTTTTGTTCTGGTAATCTTATCGTTGATCACGGATATTGTCGTGTAGTATTTGTGAGTTAATCTATTTAAAGCCAATGCCGTGAATAAAAACCAAAATACCAGTATCTTTGTTTTCCTAATTTCATTACTCAATGAAAGAACTCATAAATTATTAGGGGCTCTAAACAAGTTATATTTAGCTGTTATTCAAAACGGAACTTTTTTAAGCTTAGAGGCTAAACAAAAGATGGGGATATTTTATGGAGAACAATGAACTTATTAACATTCTCCAGTTGCTTGCAAAGGTTGAAGGTGAAAAACCAAAGCTCGATGATGAGTTAATCAACAAAGTCATCGAAAAAATCCTCGAATATAAACTAAAAGTTGCCGTTAGTGGAGATGGTCATCTTATGATATCCAATCCCGACAGCGAAGTGCTTCCAGTTCTTGAGGCGCTCGGTATTGGGGCAGAGGAGCAAGAACTCTATCTAGACGAGGCAATGCAGAGAATATTGAAGGCTTTGGGAAAGATGGTGTTCAGCGAAACGGAACCTGGGGATGATATAGAGAAGAAAATCTTCGAGAAATTCAACGTTCCCGAGCTTAGGGTAAAGGTCAAGCTCAAAAGGGTCTACACATTACCCATAGTTGACGTTATTGAATTTCATCCCGCGAGAATGAATGTGGATGGGAGAGAGTTAAAGTACTACTTGTTAAGAATTGAACATCTGGAGGATAAGGGTAAAAAGCCCACTGTACTTAACTTTGTTATGACGAGAAAAGATTTAGAGAAGCTTCACAGTGCCATAGAGGAGGTGCTCAGCAGTGGCGATGTCGATCAGGAGAGCTAATCAGTATCTTATAGGGACAGTTCAAGCCGGACAAAGAGTCTTCCACTATGAGAGTGGGCTAACGTTATCCTCAAAAGAGCCACAGGGGACTTCTGTTTTTGTATCGGAAGAAGTAATAAGCATGTTGGAGAACGCGCTTTTGGCGTCTTTATTAAACATAAGGAGAGCTATACAGACTCTTCACGAGATCCTCCCCCTTTTGCACCTTCAGGAAAACTGGAAAGAAAAGCTTAAAGTAGACTTTAAGTCACTCATTGAAACTCCTTTACCCTATAAGGGAGAGATAATAAGATACCTTCGGGAAACTCTTCCGCAATGGTTGGAGCGGGAGGAAGTTAAAGAGATAAAAATAACTACTGGAACACCGGAGGATGGTATCAACCCTCATATCGTAATAATAGCGAAGTTTGTGGACTCCGAGAAAGCTCTCGACGTGTCGGAGGAGCTTGAGTACAAGCTTCTCTCGGCAGACCCCAGAGTGTCCAACAGAATACTCGTGTATTCCCTGTTTGAATGACGGTGAGGGCTTCGTGTCAGGCTTTGACCCTAAGGGGTTCAAGTTGGTGGGGGACTATCTTAGTTCATTAAACGAAGGCTCTGACGTGCCTTTCCGTGAAGCTATCAACAGGACTGCTGTTGGGAGGTATTACTACTCTGCTTTTCTGCAATTGAGGGAAGTCCTAAAAGGGGAGTTAGAGAAGTATCCTCCTAGTCTCCGAAACAGAGATTTAAACGATTTTGTTGGTGAGCTTGAGGGTAAAAATCCGCATGCTCTTATTGTAGCATTTCTTGAGGTTCTCAAGGAAAAAATTAACGACGTAAGAATCAGACGCGCCCACAACTCTATGGTATATCTGAGGGCATTAAGAAATGCGGCTGACTACGACCTCCGAGAGAAGCCCGAAATCAAAACACCGAATGGTAAGGAGAATGTTAATTTTTCATCAAAGAACTGTGCTCTAGAAGCTAAGCGGAGATACTCTTTTGTGGAAAGCTTAATTAATGATAACAGTGAGAGCAATCTGCGGCATATCCTTAGGGTGTATAAGGCTGAAGTTGTTCAGTGTATTGAAGCGGTATTAAAAAGGAGAGGGTAGAGGGAGAGATTAACTAAAGCGGCATTCATTAAACTTCTGCCAGAATTCTTTGAACCCGTACTTGGCAGCTTTTTTGAAGCAACGTTTGTATTTTCTATCGATTCTAAGGGCATGGTTTATGATAACCAGGCCATGAGTGGTATTGAATTTCCCAAGTTGTTTGCCTAGCTCCTGACTGAACAGGTTTCTTTCCTTCCTGCTTTTCCTAATTTCTTCTGAGATGAGAGGGAGGTAGTCAACAATAGCCTCAACATCTGGAGTTTCATTTTCAAACATGGCGGCTAGCCCGTCTAGCAGTAACTTCTGGGTCTCGTCCAAATCAAGGGCTTTGATAATCATGCGTTCGTGCTTCTTAACAAGCTTCATGAGTTCGTGCATGCTCTTTGCTAGCTCCTGGTAGTCTTCTTCAAGCTGTCTGACTATCTCCTGGGCTTTCTCTTTGGGTTCGAATGGTGGTACGACTGTCGAGTAAATGAAGAGTGCCCCCAAAGGCATAAGAAACATCGTCCGCAAGTTTCTCAAGGTCGTTGCGGGCTTTATCGAGCTTTTTCTGGAAAATAAGTGCGAGAGATCTTTTATGATTCTTTTTCTTTTCCTCTTTTTTCCTCCACTTGATAAATTCACGAAGGATTCTGAACGCCTCGTACAGCTCAAGAGCCAGAGTAATATATGGGCGAAGATTGGCTGCAATAGTTGCTCCCGAGCCCGTAAAGACTCCAAATATCGCCTTATCGAGCTCGTTCATCTTTTTTCACCTTCTACGAGCCCACTTTAAATCTTTCTAAAATATCCTCTAATAGCCCTTTAACATCAGTAGGAACTTCACCCAGTTCAATCATTTTTTTTGGCTATCTTTTTCCCGTGTTTTATTTTGTCATACATTTTTCGACAAAATTCATCATCTGATAATTTAGAAGAATCGAAATAAGGATCTTTCATTGCTCTGATTTTTGCAAGTTCCCTCCCAAGAATGAAGGGCACATCATCATAGGGGCCGATTTCGGAGCTTAAGTTAATACCAGCGTTAACGAAGGCTTCATTTATAGCATTTAAAGTAAACAAGTTCTCTACTGTTCTAACAATCTTTCCATTTTTCTTCCAGAAATGTACAGGGATGCCATAATTCTCAAATTTCTTTTTGAGTTCTTCCTTCTTAGGAGAGAGAGCAGAGCCCTCATTTTTCAAGTCTGAGTCTAAAATAACTGCTATGTTTGGATTTATCTTTGCTAAGATTTCGGGATCCTGATGCCCAATATTAGAGCCACCGATAGGGATAACGGCAATGTTATACTCATCCCAGTTGGGAAACAAGTTTTTTGCGAATATCTCCAATATTTCCCTATCTGAGGGGCCCTCTACAAAGATAATGCCATCAGTCAAAAACAGATCGCTGGGGGACATCCCAAGTTCTTCTAGGATTTCGCGATTTCCAGAGAACTTCCTTAACTTTGTCTCCCCGTTTTCTTTAACGAGTAAGTACGATTTAGAGAGATCGCCGGCATTAACAAAAACACTTGAATGAGTTGAAATAATCACCTGCCCCTCCCTGGCAAAGTCTTTGAGAATATTACATAACTTCTTTTGAGCTCCAACATGGAGATAAATTTCGGGCTCTTCGAATAGAAGTACGTACCCTTTCCCAATTTTTTGTTCCCGATAAATTTCCAGAAGAGAAAGAATGAAGTATCTCTGCATTCCACTTCCGCGATAAGTTATTGGAATTTCTTTCTTTGTGTATCTGTCCCTAACCTTAATGATTGGGGTAAATGCTTTTTCTAGTTTCAATTCTGGAACTTCAATTGTAACATCATCTATGTCGCTCCACATTTTTGAGAGTTCCCTTTTTAGATCCTTTCTAATGGACACTGTCAGGATAAGCAGTGGGACGTTAGGTTTAAGTTTCTGATACCTCTTCAGAAAAGGGGAGAGAAATGAGGACTGAAACCATTATTTACTTACTGGTTTCAGTCTTAAAAACCTTTCGCCGGAACAAAATCCCAGCAAAAAAGAAAACCAGGGCAATAAACCTGTACCTGCACGGACTAAGTTACAGACAGGT
>NZ_WHIZ01000076.1:0-7872 GCF_009372125.1 Thermococcus sp. 101 C5 | reverse complement strand
GTAATGTGTTATGGTCTGAAAATCCTCCTCAGAGTCAAATACTGTTTAAATAACAGGGGGTGAAACTAAACACGCCCTGCTCAGAAAATAAACAACATTATACAAAAATGGATAATAACAAAAAGAGAGGAGAATTCATGGAAGCTCGACTTCTTTGCCAAGGATTCTCCACATTTCTTTTACTTGGTTCTTAAGCTCTTGTATTGCCTCAGGCTTCTTGAAGAGGTGCTTGAATCTTCCCTGCAGCTTGAGGTAGTCTTCAATTGGCTTCTTGAACTTTCCGTCCTTGGGGAATCTCTGGAACTTTATGTTGTGGAAGTCTCCGTTCTCTATTTCAAACAGTGGCCAGATACCGGTTTCAATTGCCAACTTAGCTACTTCAACTGTCTTTTCTGGTGGAATCCTCCATCCGGGAACACATGGTGCCAAGACCTGAACAAATGCTGGCCCATCTACGCTTGCAGCCTTCTTCATCTTCCTGTAGAAGTCGTATGGGTCTCCAATGCTGGCAGTAGCAACATAGGGAACTTGGTGAGCTGCGGCTATTAATGCCACCCACTTCTTCGGCTTGTCCTCACCAATTGAGTACTTTCCGGGTGGTGAGGTTGTTGTCCATGCTCCGTATGGGGTGGATGAGCTCCTCTGGATACCAGTATTCATGTAAGCCTCGTTATCGTACATGAGGTAGACCACGTTGTGCCTTCTCTCAAGCATTCCAGAGAGTGCTTGGAGACCAATGTCAGCTGTACCACCGTCTCCACCGATGGCAAGGATTTTTCCTTTTCTACCAAGCTTCTTCCATGCGGCCTCGACACCACTAGCTACAGCACCAGCGTTTTCAAAAGCTACGTGAATCCATGGGGCTTTCCAAGCGGTGTAGGGGAATACACCAGAGACAACTTCCATACATCCAGTAGCGTGAGCTATTGCAAATGCGTTGGGGTCTCCATACTTCTCCTCCATTGCCTCACTAAATGCCTTTGTGGCGAGCTTCATGACTATAGCCGGCCCACAACCGGCACATGCAGCGTGACCAGGTGCCCAGTATTCGCGAGTTGTGATAGGGGGCTTTCTAACTGCCATCATAATCACCTCACAAAATCTCCTTCCTCAATCCTATCCAGTTGACCTCTTCAACCTTCTCTCCTTCAAGTGCCTTCTTTGAAATCGCGACAACCTCTTCAAGCTGGTCAAATGTGACGTCTCTTCCACCGAGGCCGATTATGAAGTCAAGCATTATCGGCTTCTCCTTCTCGTTTACAAGTGCTCTGCTAGCATCTGCGAAGACAGCACCACCAATTCCAAAGCTGATGTCTTTCTCAAGAATTGCGAGAACCTTTGCCTTCTTTGCCAAAGCTCTGAGTTCCTCAATTGGGAATGGTCTGTAGACTGTCATCTTTGCAGCACCGATCTTAACGCCCTCTTCCCTCTTCTTGTCAACGAATTCTTTGAGTGTTCCGGCAAGTGAACCCATAGTGAGGAGAATTATCTCAGCATCATCTGTCTTGTATTCCTCAATCATGTGGTATCTTCTTCCAAACTTCTTCTCGAACTCGTCAAAGGCTTCCTTAATTACTTGTTTTGCGTTTTCCATAGCCTCCCAAACTGTGTATCTTGCCTCCATGTAGTGAGCCGGGAATCCAAGGGCGCCCTGAGTAATTGGTCTGGCCGGATCAAGGTAAGCGTGCTTTGGAACGTATTCTCCGAGGAACTCGTCAACTACCTCTTGATCTGGAATTTCAACTGGTTCGACTGTGTGGGTCAATATGAACGCGTCAAATCCAACCATTGCTGGAAGAAGAACGCGCTCATCTTCTGCAACCTTGAAGGCGATTAATATCAAGTCGAGTGCCTCTTGGTTGTTTTCGGCATAGAATTGAATCCATCCAGTGTCTCTCTCACTTATTGTGTCTTGCCAATCGTTCCAGATGTTTATCGGGGCTGAGAGTGCTCTGTTACCAATTGCCATGACAATTGGGAGCCTCATACCAGCCGCTATGAAGAGAATCTCGTGCATTAAAGCCAAACCTTGAGAAGCAGTTGCTGTAAAGGTTCTAACCCCTGCAGCAGAGGCACCAACACATGCAGAAATTGCTGAGTGCTCGCTCTCAACTTTTATGAACTCTGCGTCCATTTCTCCATCGGCAACAAATTCACTAATCTTCTCGGGAACGAGAGTTGATGGTGTAATTGGGAATGCAGCTACAACCTTTGGTTTTGCAAGCTTAGCTGCCCAAGCAGCGGCTTCATTACCCTTCATAACCTTTCTCATTGGCATTTATACCACCTCATTTGCTTTCTCTAACCATTTCAATTGCTTTGGTTGGGCATTCATTTGCACAGATTCCACAGCCCTTACAATAGTCGTAATCAAACACCGGGTAGCTTTCTTCGTCGAGATAAATTGCAGGCTCTGGGCAGAGTGTGTAGCACATGAAACATCTAATACACTTCTCCCTGTTAAACTGCGGCATGAAAACTCTCCAACCGCCGGTCTTGTTAACGACGCTACTTCCGGGAATGTAAACTATTGCACCGGGTGTCATTTTTTCGCTATATTCCTTTTGGACTCTTTCAATATCGGCCTTGAAAGGACTTTCCGCCATATATATCACCCCGAGTGAGTTATCCCCTTTTTCTTTAAACTTTTCGCAAATAAATAATAAAAATCAGCCGAAGATCTCGGCCTTCTTCTTAAGCTCGTCCCATTCTCTAAGCACCCACTCTTGAAGTATCTCTATGTCCTCCTTTGTCATGTACTTGAATCTTCCCTGCAGCTTTATGAACTCTTCAATTGGCTTTGGCTCTTTGTTTGGTGAAGGCATGTTTATCTTGTACTTTCCGTTCTCGTATTCAAAGAGCGGGAAGTATGCAGTCTGAACAGCTAAGCGGGCAAGTTCTATTGTCTTGTCGGTTGGAGCTCTCCATCCGGTTGGACATGGTGCGAAGAGCTGAATGAAAGCGGGCCCCTTAATTGTTTGAGCCTTCTTGAGCTTTTTCATGAAGTCTTCTGGATAAGCAACGCTTGCTGTAGCAGCGTAAGCTGGCTTGTGTGCTATTACAATGTCAATAACCTTTTTCTTTGGCCTCTGTTCAAGGAAGTGCTTCTTTCCACCGGGAGTGTTGGTTGTCCATGCTCCGTATGGGGTGGATGAGCTCCTCTGGATACCGGTATTCATGTAAGCCTCGTTATCGTACATGATGTAAAGGGCATCGTGTCCCCTCTCAAGGAAACCGCTCAAGGCTTGGAGACCAATGTCAGCTGTACCGCCATCTCCTGCCCATCCAACGACCATTATTCCATCTTCGCCTTTTACCTTGTATCCCTTTGCCTTTAGAGCAGCCTCAATACCGCTTATTACTGCACCTGTTGTCTCAAATGCAGTGTGAAAGAGAGGAGCGTTTAAAGCTGAGTATGGCCAAGGACCAGCTATGATTGTTGAACAGCAAGCAGGGATTGTAAATATTGCTTTTCCTCCATATGCCTTAAGGACGTATCTCAAACCTAAGGCTGCACCACAACCCTGGCAAGCAGTGTGTCCGGCATAAAAGTGCTCCTCAAAGGGAAGGGTTAATTTTTTCTTAACATCAGCAGGAAGCTCCATCTTTTTCACCTCTTCAAGTGGTACCATTCGATTTCTCTATCGAGCTTGCCTTTTTGGATTATCTCCTTCATGTTCTTGGCTATTGCCTTTACATCGTTCACTGTTATGTCCCTTCCACCAAGTCCAACGATGTAGTTCTTCATTATTGGCTTTGCATCAGTGTTGTAAAGGACACCCTTAGCCTCGTTGAAGAGAATTCCCTCCTGTCCAAATGAGAAGTTCCTGTCGAGAACCGCTATTCCTTCAACGTTCTTTGCCAACTCGTAGAGCTCTTCCCTTGGGAACGGCCTGAACCACCTAACCTTGGCTGCTCCGACCTTGTAACCTTCACTTCTGAGAATGTCAACTGCCTCTTTTACGGTTCCCATGAGTGAGCCCATTCCCATGAAGACTATCTCTGCATCATCGGTCTTGTAGAGCTCTATCATCTGGCTGTAGTCCCTGCCAAAGCGCTCGCCGAACTCTTTTCCAACTTCTTTGATGACTTTCTTCGCTTCCTCCATGGCTTTTGCAATCTTGTACCTGAACTCATAGTAGTCAGCTGGGGTGCCTAAGGCGCCAACGGAGAATGGGTTCTCGAAGTCTGTCAATGTGTACAGTGGCTTCCTTGGTGGCAGGAACTCATCTATCTCCTCCTGCTCTGGCATGTCAACTACATCGTAAGTGTGACTGAGGATGAAGGCACTCTCAACTACCATTACGGGAAGGTTGACCTTCTCATGTTCACCAATCTTAAACGCCATCAATACTCCATCATAAACCTCTTGGTTGTTTTCGGCATAGAATTGAAGCCATCCGGTGTCTCTCTGGGCTAAGGAATCAGTTTGATCATCCCAAACGCTCCATGGAGGAGCCATGGCTCTGTTAACATCAACCATGACAACTGGGAGCCTTGCCCCAGCCGCCCAGTGGAGCATTTCATGCATTAAAGCCAGACCCTGGGCAGAGGTAGCGGTAAAAGCCCTGGCCCCTGTTGCTGAAGCACCTATACAGGCAGCCATAGCAGAGTGCTCACTCTCAACGGGCACATATTGGAGGTTTTCAACTTCTCCATTAGCTATGAACTCAGCAATTTTCTCAATAATTGAGGTCTGAGGTGTGATAGGATAAGCAGCTACAACCTCAACTCTAGCATGTTTGGCAGCATAAGCAGCTGCATAATTACCACTCACAACTTTCTTTGGCATTTTATCACCTCACTTCTCTTCTCTTACCATGCTTATTGCCTTTGTTGGGCACTCGTTTGCACAGACTCCACAACCCTTGCAGTAGTCATAGTCCACCGCAGTATAGCCGTCCTCTTTGATGTATATTGCTGGCTCCGGACAGAACTTCCAGCAGATGTAGCACTTTATACACTTGCTCTCGTCGATAACCGGCATGAAAGTTCTCCAGTCGCCTGTGAAGTTTGATAGTGTTGTCCCTAGTGTTACTGGTGCTTCTGGATATTCCTCAACGGAATTAAATACCATCTTTTCAGCTTTCGCCTTCTTCTCCCCGAATAAAGTGTTCAAGACGTTCACCCCTAAATGAATTTTAAAGGAAGGAAAAATCAAAGCTCATAAACAACAGTCTTCTCGAAGGCTTCCTTTGCAGCCCTGGCGTTCTTTTCACCAAGTTCTCCGGAGAATGCATCCTTGATGGCCTCTTCGACACTCTCTATTTTAACTATTCCTGTTGCTTTTGCAACAGCACCGAGAATTGAAGTGTTTGTAATTGGCAGGCCAAGAGTTTCAAGGGCTATTGTTGTAGCGTCAACGAGTGCAAGCTTGGCTGGCTTCTTCTTGAGCTTCTGGAGAATCTCCTCCTTGGTTTTCTCGGTGTTTATAATTACCATTCCTCCCTCTTTAAGACCGGCTGTAACGTCAACCGTATCCAAGAGAGAAGGATCAAGGACAACTACAACATCTGGCTCATAAATCTGGGTCTTAATTCTAATTGGCTTCTCGTCAATTCTTGTAAAGGCTGTAACTGGAGCACCTCTTCTTTCAACACCAAAGAATGGGAATGCCTGGACGTACTTGCCTTCTAAGAAAGCTGCCTCGGCTAGAATGTTTGCGGCTGTAACTGCACCTTGTCCACCTCTACCGTGAAAACGAATCTCTATCATCATCTCTTCCTCCCAAGTTTTGTCGGTATTATTTTGCCCAGTCCCTTTATTTAATTTTCGGTATGGCAAGAAACACCTTTCGGCATCTGTCTTTGAGTAAAAATGAACAAACAATACGTTCAATGAATATGGTAATACATTAGAAGACACAAAAAACGTCTTTACGTTTGTAAAGTATAGAAGGCGAGAAGCATGGAGTTAAGTTTTTTAAGAGTTCTCCAGCTATATAGACTATATAGACGGTGAAGGCAATGGACGCGACAATAATAGCAGCAGTTGCAATTGCATTCTACATAGCGTGGAATATAGGGGCTAATGACAGTGCAAATGCAATGGGAACAGCTGTGGGGGCGGGGTTGTTAAGCTTCCGCCAGGCAACACTAACTATAGCAATCTTTGTCATGCTTGGAGCTTACTTAAAGGGATACAAGGTAATGAAAACGATAGGAAAGGGCATTATTCCTCCAGAGTATCTTACCCTCAATATTGCCATAATCGCCCTCCTTGCAGCTGGCATATGGGTAACAATAGCGACAATAAAAGGGCTCCCCGTATCAACAACTCAAGCAATAGTTGGGGGAGTAGTCGGGGTGGGAATAGCAATCAGAGCTCCGATAAACTGGGGGACTTTGATAAAAATAGCTGGAGCTTGGGTGTGTTCTCCCATATTAGCAGCCCTTTTTGCTCTGATACTCTTTAAGTTTTATGGGCAAGTGGTGAATAACATCAAGAGCTTTGGGAGAATTGAGCTTCTTTACAAGTGGCTTGCTGTCCTTGGAGGTTCGTACATGGCATTTAACTTTGGAGTGAATGAGGTGGCAAATGCAACGGGACTCCTTGTTGGGGCTGGCTTCTTCAGTCCAAAAGCCGCCGGGATGTTTGGGGCTATAAGCCTGGCCATTGGCTCCTTAACTTTCAGCTACGCTGTGATGTACACCGTGGGAAAAAAGATCACATCTCTTGGCCCATTGTCCGCTTTCTCGGCTCAATTCGGGTCTGCCATAGCTGTTAGCCTAGCAAACATGTTTGGACTCCCTGTTAGCTCAAGTCAAGCCATAGTTGGGGGAGTCATCGGGGTAGGGCTTGCAACAGGAAGAAAAGTGGGGGAAAAAAGTTGTAGGGGAAATAGTGTTTGGGTGGGTTGCCACGCCAACAATCAGTATAGTCTTAGCACTCGGAATCTTTAAGCTCTTCCAGCTCTCGGGGTTGATTTAAAGGGGAAATCACCCCCTTCTTCTAAGTCTCAGCTTTGCTGTGAGGAGCTTTTCTGTTGTAAAGAACCTTGCAGTTATAAGCAACATCAGCACCGATAGGACTCCTAGGTAAACTGCACTGGCATACATAGTGGAATATTCCCCCATAAGCATTGCCCTGGAAGCCAATATCGGGTGGCTGAAAGGAATTGCAAGCAGGAGGTATTTGATTGCCAGAGGCAGAGTTTCCAGGTCTGCGAACATGAGGATGAACGTAGGAAACGTCAGCGGCATTATTCCTGCACTTACCACGGTGTTTGCGCTCTTTGTATCCTCGGCAAAAACCGCAAGCAGCATTGCAAAGCTCAGGGCGAATATCATCGCCAGGAACATTATAAGCACAAAAAGTGCCGCGCCTTGTGGGGTAACCGTTAGTCCAAGCTCTTCAAGGGTGATTCCGACTTGAGCAGAGGAAGTCAAGCTTCCGAGGTAGTTCCTCATACCGATCATATAAGCTATTGCTGCTATTATACCTATTACAGCCGTCCCTACCATCTTTCCAGCTACAATAGTTATTCTTTTCACGGGCAGAGTTAGGAGGGTTTCGAGGGTTTTGTTCTCCTTTTCCATAGCCATGCTCCCGGCGGACATCTGAGCAACTAATATTATCATTATGAACCCTAGTTCCCATTAGATCGTTAGGGTTATAAGCACTTAAGTTTTTTGGTTGATTGGTGGTTGTATTGAGCTTTCAGAGGAAAATCCTGATCATAAAATCCGAAATCTACCCGATAATCAGCAAACACTACCCGAAAAACACTCACAGGGAAATAATCAGCCTCTACGACCTAATAACCTTCGCAATACTAGCACACTTGCACTTTAACGGAGTTTACAAGCACGCTTACAGAGTCCTAATCGAAGAAATGAAGCTGTTCCCCAAAATCAGGTACAACAAACTAAC
>NZ_WHIZ01000075.1:0-7895 GCF_009372125.1 Thermococcus sp. 101 C5 | reverse complement strand
GTAATGTGTTATGGTCTGAAAATCCTCCTCAGAGTCAAATACTGTTTAAATAACAGGGGGTGAAACTAAACACGCCCAGACAAAAAGCTCCGCATCTATAGGATGCGCAACTGCAATCATCTTGGAGGAACATTTCGGACACTGAAGGTAGTCCAAACGGTTCTTTAAGCGCAGAACTTTTGTGGTGCTCTTCCATCCGCAGTTGGTACATATCAGCGCAATTTCCGTGTTGAGAAGCCTTTCCTTAAACAGCATCAGTATCTCATCTTTCTCAAGTTCCCCGCTGACCAAAAACTCTCCACCGACGCTTAGGTTAATACTGCCAAGGGGTGAAGGCTCTCTTCTTAAAACACCCTTTACCCGGATTTTTCCCTCTTTGATTGCTTTCAGAACCTCTTCAGCTCTTTTTACGTCTATCTTGTCATGGAAAAGCTCATTTAATGTTTCCTTTTCAATCACTGTTCCTTCAAAGAGCCTCTCAACCTTTCTTATCTTTGCATCTCTCCGCAATGCTCCAATTCTTTTCGCTACGTTTAACATTCTCCACCTGTAAGCCGGGCTCTCCCTTATCGCCCTAGAGACAACAAAGGGAAGCGCCCTCGCATCTTGAAGGAGATACTCCTTAACCTCACCCGGGTTGAGCTGGAAAGGCGAGTTAATGACTATTGCATGGGCCTGCGCCTTCATGGAGAAAACTTTTCCATATTTTGCAGCCAAGAACGCTAAAAGAAACCTCCCTATGGCTTCGTTAGCTTTGTTTCCAAAATCTGCATGGATAACTAACGCCTTTGGGAGGGATTCTACTCCAATGTCCCTGTCAGTGCCTAGAGGCTCCTGCTTCTTTAGGATTGAAAGGACAAGCTCAAGCTCCTCCTCGTTGAAATCGACCTTGGAGATAAATGCCTTACCGGAGTTAAAATCGAAAAGAAGCTCTCTTTTTAGCCTTCCAACGTCCTGGGCCACTTCAAAGGGGACGGGAATCATTTCTCCTTCCCAGCTCGGTACAGCACTTTCCAGACTCTTGCTTTCCCTTACTTTCAGCAGCCTCGACTCTTCATCAATCCCCAGCAGAATCCAGCTCCTGCCGTGCATTATAAACTCCATGCCCTCTTCAAGATCCATAACAAAGCTCTCGTCCAAGCGGCCAATTATCCTCCCGCTTTTTATGTCGAAAACTCTATAGCTGATCTCATCCGGAATCGTGGAAAGGTTCTCGTAATAATACCGATAAGCTCCTCTCCTCAGGTAGAGAAGGCCCTTCTCTTCATCATAGCCGATTAAACCTGCCTCACTCAACATGTTCAAAACTTCGCCATACTCCTCCCACTTCAGATTCCTGTAGGGATAAGCCCTCTTTGCGATTTCAAAAGGAACTTCCTTCGGCAATCTTCTATGTTCTATTAAAAGGCCCACAATAAAATGTCCGAGAACATCAAGAGCGTTTTCATATGGCTTCACCGCCTCAAGCTTGCCTTCAAGTGCCCTCTGAGCTATTACCAGGCTTTCAAGATAATCCTCAACATTTGTGGCAATGATGTAGCCCTCACTAACCTCTCCCGCCCTGTGCTTAGCTCTACCTATTCTCTGAATAAGCCGGTTTACTTGTCTTGGGCTCATATATTGGATTACAACGTCCACATCTCCGATATCAATTCCAAGCTCCATGGAAGATGTGCACACGAGGGCTTTTATCTTGCCTTCTTTCAAAGCCCTCTCTGCAATTATCCTCGCTTCTCGTGAAAGACTGCCATGATGAACTTCTGCCGGTTTGCCCCACGCTTTCAATCGGTGGGCAAGAATCTCAGCGAACTGCCTCGTGTTTGTGAAAATCAATGCTCTCTCATGCTTTTCCACTATCTCCCAGAGAACCCTCAGCCTTGTGGCAACGTCGAGAGAAATGCTTAAGCTGTTTGAGAGCTCAAGATCTTTCTCATCAGGCTGCGGAAAGAGGACTTTAATTTTGTAGTCCTTTTCAATCTTTGGCTTTACGACAACATCGGCTTTGAGCCATGCTTTGATTTCCTCTTCGTTCCCAACGGTTGCCGAAAGGCCAATTCTCTGAAAATCTGCAACTTCAGCAAGCCTCTCGAGGGACAGGCTGAGCTGGACGCCCCTTTTGTTGTCAACAAGCTCCACTATCTCGTCAATCACCACAAACTTAATGTTTTTGAGGGCTTTTCGAAAAGACTTCATCGTGAGTATTACTCCGAGCGTTTCGGGGGTTATGATGAGCAGGTGGGGAGGGTTTTTCACCTGCTGGGCTTTTTTGTACGATGATGTGTCCCCATGTCTGACCTCCACATTGAGTCCGAGCTTTTCCCCCCACCACAGCAATCTATCCAGTAAGTCCCTATTGAGGGCTTTCAATGGAGCAATGTAGAGAGCAGAAACAGGGGCCAATCCTTCTTCTAAAATTGCGTTAAAAACAGGAAGCACAGCAGCCTCGGTTTTTCCACTTCCTGTGGGTGCTATGATTAAAACGCTCTTCCCTGAGCTAACTTCTTCAAAAGCCCTTATTTGGAGCTCATTAAGGCCCCCGAACTTTTCTTCTATGGCCTTTTTTAAAAGTGGATGCATGTTAAGAATTCATGAGGAGTGTTTATAACTCTAACCTAAACCTGTGCCCTATAGCTTATTCTGACAGTATCGTTCTCTTTAGACAAAGCTCCTTTGCCTAATCATATGCCCGCCCAATGTAATTCTCAAAGTCCTCAGATTTCCGCAGGTGTATTTAGCCTCGTTTGGATTGCCGGAACAATAGCCTTCGTTCTATACTTCTCATAAATTCCTAACCAACTATTAACTTTTATAAATCATATATCAACCGATACATCGGTGATGAAAATGAAAGTTGCGAGAAACGAGGGAACCTATGACATTGCCTATGCCAAGAGGGCAATGCTGGTCGTGGTAATCCTTCCTCTGCTAGTTATGTACACCGAAGCAATGCTGACTCCAGCATTACCAACAATACAGAAAGAGTTTGGAGTAAACCCCAACGACGTCAGCTGGGTGCTTACCATTTACCTCCTTGTCGGGACTGTAAGCGTAGCACTTTTTGGAAAACTCGGCGACATGTACGGGAAAAAGAGAATGTTCCTCGTAGCCCTCGGCTTTTACACACTGGGAGTTATTCTCAACGGATTCGCACAGAGCTTTCAGTGGCTCCTAGTAACAAGAGCTATTCAGGGCTTTGGTATGGCAATATTCCCGTTAGCCTTCTCCCTAGTTCGTGAGGAGTTTCCTCCCAAGATGGTACCCCAAGTTCAGGGAATGATAAGCGCGATGTTTGGTGTGGGCATGGTAATCGCACTTCCCCTTGGCGCTTACGTAACCCAGAACTTCGGCTGGCGCTGGACTTATCACTCGGCGGCACCTTTTGCAATCATTATGTTCATATTAGCCTGGAAAGTCCTCCGTGAGAGCCGCTATATTAACCCCGGAAAGCTTGACTGGCCCGGAGCGCTCATCCTCGTATGGGCCGTTGTGCCGGCTCTTGTGGCTGTGACAAGAGCACCTAACGTTGGCTGGAAAGCCGAACAAACCATCGTGCTTTTCGTAGTGTCCATCATCGGACTCATTGCACTCTACCTCTGGGAGAAAAGAGCCGATAATCCACTCATTCCACTTGACATAATCTCCTCTAGAAACCCTGCCATAGTGAACCTTGGTATAATGTTCGCGGCCTTTGGAATCTCTATGATGAGCCAGGCAAACATCTACATATTCCAGATGCCCTCACCATACGGCTTCGGCAAGACGATACTCCAGAGCGGCCTGCTCATGACTCCCCAAGCATTAGTGATGCTTATTGTTGCTCCTCTAGCGGGAAGGATAATGCCAAAAGTGGGAGCCAAGCCCCTTGCCTTAGCCGGAGCGTTGATCGCAAGTTCCGGACTTGGAATACTTGCGAAGTATGCCCCAGAGCTTCCGCCAAACCATCTCTGGGCATTTATAGCGATGATAACTTACGTTGGCGCGGGAATAACCTTGATGAACATCTCTTTAATCAACATCCTCGTTTTCAGTGTCCCGCCAAGGGTCATGGGAGTTGCAACGGGAGCGAACAGCCTCTTCAGGAACTTCGGCTCAACTTGGGGGCCAGCAGTAGCAGGAACAGTGATGAGTACTTACTATGTCCTAGCCCAAATTCCAAGTGTTCCAGTGCCTATCAAGATACCCACAACTAGGGCTTATGAAGTACTCTTTGGTGGTGCAGCAACCGTCTATCTGCTCCTAGCAATTCTGGTGCTGGCAACAAGAGAAGTCATGAAAAGAGGAAAGATTCACGAAGTAGAAAACGAGGGAGAAAAAGAAATAACCGTTGGTTGATCTCTTTTTTATTCCCCTCTATATGCCCTCAAATACAGCTCTTTCATATCTTCAACACTTGGCTCTACCGGGTTGAAGTTGACCAGGGGGTCTGCATAGGCCTTCTTTGCCATCTCATCCAGCTTTGCCATGAAGGTCTCCTCGTCTACAAGCTCGCTGAGCCTGGGCACTCCAAGCATTTCGTTAAACTCTTTGATAACTTCGACCAACTCTTCAGCGGTGTTGAACCCTATTTCCTTTGCTATCTCAGTGTATTTCTTCCGTGCATAGTCGCTTTTCATGTTGAACTCAACCACATATGGAAGGAAGATAGCATTGAGCAACCCATGGGGACCGATCCATGCGGCTTTGTGACTTAGGCTGTGGCATATTCCGAGACGTGCATTCAAGAAAGCTATCCCCGCCATTGTTGCCGCATAGTGGATTTTCTCTCTTGCGGTTTCATCGCCATTAACGGACAGCGGAAGCCACTTAAAGACGGTTTTTATGGCTTGTATCGCCATCGCATCGCTGAAGGGCGTGGCTGCTGTCGTAGTATAAGCCTCAATTCCATGGACAAGAACGTCAAGCCCGCTGTTTCTTGCAACTTCTCTCGGCATAGTCCTGGGCAACCTTGGATCCAAAATAGCATATTCCGGGGCAATTTCAAATGATACGAAGTTGTATTTTATGCCATCTTTCTTGAGAACGCTTGCCGCTGAAACTTCACTCCCAGCACCGCTTGTAGAGGGTATTGCTACCAAGGGAGTCTTGAGTTTGGGAATAACTTTGGAAGGCTTTGTAAACCTGTCGAGGAATGCGATTTCCTCAAAGCTCAGCTCTGGAGCATCGTAAAACACTTTTATCGCCTTCGTGATGTCGATTACGCTCCCGCCTCCCAAGGCTATGAGTAAGTCCGGAGAAAACTCTCTAACCCTTGGCATCAGCTCCTCAACGTCCTCATAGCTTGGCTCTGCCGGCAGTTCTGTTATGGCATCCACCTCAGCCCCAGCTTCCTCTACATAGTCCATAACTTCATTCAGAAAGCCATGAATGCGCATTGACTTGCTTGAAAGGATTAAAACCCTCTCGTAACCCTTTGCAATGCTCTCCACATATCTAAGACTTCCCTCTCCGAGTGCTATCCTCGTTTTTAAGCCGAAGAACTTCATATCCCATCACCAAAAATAAATTGGGGTGGAAATATTTAAATCCTAAGGCTATTCAAAGAGCTTCTTCAAGTTCTTCTCAAACGGCGGATAAACGACTCCTCTGTCCGTGATTATTGCCGTGAGGTATTTGTGGGGCGTTACGTCAAAGGCCGGGTTGTAGACGTCAACATCAGGGGCTATTTTGCATCCTCCACAGGTTAGGACTTCTTCTTTGGGTCTTTCTTCTATTGGAATTTCCTTGCCGCTTTTGAGGTTCATGTCTATGGTTGAGAGCGGTGCTATGGTGAAGAAGGGTATTTTGTGCTCTTTCGCAAGCACGGCCAGAGAGTAAGTACCTATTTTGTTGGCAAAGTCTCCATTGGCAACTATTCTGTCAGCACCGACTATTATCGCATCCACCATTCCCTGCTGCATCACAAAGCCCGCCATGTTGTCGCTTATCAGCTTTAGTGGAATCCCATCGTAGTGGTACTCCCAGGCAGAGAGCCTTGCGCCCTGAAGAACCGGTCTAGTCTCATCAACCCACAAAAGCTTGAGCTTGCCCTCTTTGTGCATAACTCTAAGCGCAGCCCCTACAGTTCCGAGGTGGACTGTGGCTAAGCTCCCCGCGTTGCAGTGGGTTAGGATATTCCCCTCAGGGAGGATTTCCGCCGCATAGTGACCCATCCTGAGGTTCGCTTCGACATCTTCATCCGCTATTTTATGGGCTTCCTCCACGATTAGCCTTTTTATCTCCTCTAAGCTGTCCTCTCTGTGCTCCTCTACAAGGTTCTTAACCCTATTTAGTGCCCAGAAGAGATTCACCGCTGTCGGACGGGTGTTTTTAAGGATCTCGAATGCTCTATAAAATTCCTCAAAGAACTCCTCCTTGGTTTTTGCCTTGCTTTTCTCCGCAAGTAGAGCCAGCCCATAGGCAGCAGTTGCACCTATTGCTGGAGCCCCACGAACCTGAAGGGTCTTTATTGCTCTGGCGACTTCCTCAACGGTAGTCAACGCGATCACTTTAAACTCTCTCGGAAGCAGAAGCTGGTCAATAATGTAGACTTTCCCTTCCCTGAACTCCACACTTCTCGGGAGCTTTGTAAGTTCTTCGGGCTTGTACTTTATCTCCATCTTCACCACCTCTAGTTCTTTTCAGTTCAAGTGATTTAAAGTTTGCTTTGTGCAAGAATGCAAAGCCGTCAGTGGCAGGTATTACCAAAAAGTCTGTTTTCACCAGCTTAATTTGCATATAAAGGCAATTCAGAGCTAGCTAAACAATAATAAACACTCACAAACGGTGTTTAACGATAACTCAATAAATTTCCGATAACAGGGCTCTTTTTTGAACTAACAAAAACGAAACAAAACGATTTCAGGAAAAAAGCTTAAATATCCGTTTTTCACTACAATAAACTGGGTGATAAGCCATGATTAGGAGAAAAGTATGGGTATGGCTCGTTAGTGCTTTGCTTTTAGCAAGCATTATACCGGCAACCAGTGCAACTAATGGAACCTTGCCTTACACGGCAATACTTGTTAGCGATAACGAAGCAGATTTGACTCTGGCTCAAAGGCTCGGAGAGGCTCTGAACGCTTCAGTTATTGTAACCGTTCTGCCTACCCGTAAAGTGTGTGTAAAGTGTTAATCTCGTAACGGGTGGGCTTCCCTCCTCCCGTCTTCATTGGCTGGCTTTCGGGGGGAACGGAGACTCCCCACATCTTCAGGGCTTTCAAACGAATATTCCACGAGCCGACCACATCACGGTCAGCCTCAAAACCACACTCGCATTTCAAAACCCTGTGCCCATTCGGGCTTAACTTTCCCCCACATATCGGGCATAGGGAGGAAGTATGAGCAGGATTAACAAAAACCACACTCACACCCTTCAACTTGGCTTTATACTCAATAATGGATTGAAGCTTTCTAAAACTCCACCTGTGCAAGCGACCGTTCATTTCAGCCGAATACCTTATTGTGTTCCTGATTTCCGTTAAGTCTTCAAGAGCAATACCACCATACTTTTCCGCCAGTTCAACAATCTTATTGGCTAATTTGTGATATAAATCATTTATCCTGTTTCTCTCCCTCATCCCATATTTTTCCAAAATCCATTTTCTCTTTTTACCAGTTTTTATCTTCTTCTGGATTCTCCTTCTCTTCAAGAAGTAGCCCGTTCTAATCTCCCTCTCGTGGGTGATGATCTGGATGAACTCGCCGTCTGGAAGGCTGAGGGTTACATTATTCTCGTTCAAGTCCACGCCGACAATGACTTTCGGCTCTCTAACTTCAACCTCTCTTGAGAACACCACGTGGAGGAAAATTCCCATCTGGTTTTTAACAAGCCAGGCTTGCCCTATTTTCCACTCCCTAAACTTCTCGTGGTATTTTGCAGGGTAAAACTCTAGTTTCAGCCTTCCACTTGGAGTTGA
>NZ_WHIZ01000074.1:0-7898 GCF_009372125.1 Thermococcus sp. 101 C5 | reverse complement strand
AAGATTGTTGAACTGGCGGAAAAGTATGGTGGTATTGCTCTTGAAGACTTAACGGAAATCAGGAACACAATAAGGTATTCGGCTGAAATGAACGGTCGCTTGCACAGGTGGAGTTTTAGGAAGCTTCAATCCATTATTGAGTATAAAGCCAAGTTGAAGGGTGTGAGTGTGGTTTTTGTTAATCCTGCTCGCACTTCATCCCTGTGCCCGATATGTGGGGGAAAGTTAAGCCCGAATGGGTATAGGGTTTTAAAATGCGAGTGTGGTTTTGAGGCTGATAGGGATGTTGTTGGGAGTTGGAATATTCGTTTGAAAGCCTTGAAGATGTGGGGAGTCTCCGTTCCCCCCGAAAGCCAGCCAATGAAGACGGGAGGCTGGAAGCCTACCCGTTATGAAATTAACACTTTACACACACTTTACGGGTAGGCAGAACGGATTATTGCACTCGTCCTGCTGAGCTTTGTAAAGGTGTCCTATATCCTCTGGGCATCTCTATACTACACTGCCCTCATAAACTTCCGGCTGGCATTCTTTAACCTTCTACCAATTCCGCCTTTGGATGGGTATAAGGTCTTGAGGTGGAATCCCGGTTACTGGGCAGTAGCCATAGGAATTGCTTTCCTCCTCCAGTCCATCGTTTAGTTTTCACTCTTGGTGATACAAGAGGGAAAGGTTAAAATACACTAAGCCCAACCATCTAACGGGGTGAAGGTATGAAGTATAAAGAGCCATTTGGTGTTAAACTTGATTTTGAGACCGGGGCAATTGAGAACGCGAAGAAAAGCGTTAGGAGGCTAAGCGACCTGAAAGGCTACTTTGTCGACAAAGAAGCCTGGAAGAAAATGGTCGAAGAAGGAGACCCAGTGGTTTACGAGGTCTACGCAATAGAGCAGGAAGAGAAGGAAGGTGACCTCAACTTCGCAACTACTGTTCTCTACCCGGGCAAAGTTGGAAATGAGTTCTTCATGACTAAAGGTCACTACCACGCAAAAATAGACAGGGCAGAGGTTTACTTTGCCCTCAAGGGTAAAGGGGGCATGCTGCTTCAAACGCCTGAAGGAGAAGCAAGGTTCATTGAAATGGAACCCGGAACAATAGCCTACGTTCCCCCATACTGGGCCCACAGGACTGTAAATACCGGTGATGAACCGTTTATCTTCCTCGCGCTATACCCGGCAGATGCGGGTCACGATTATGGCACAATCGCCGAAAAGGGCTTTTCTAAGATAGTGGTTGAAGAGAACGGGAAGGTTGTCGTCAAGGACAACCCCAAGTGGAAGGAGTGAGCCTCTTTTCTATTTTTTGAATGGCTGGATAAAATGTCCAATGGAAAGCTAAACCTTTGAGTATGTAAAAGATTTTTATAGGCTTAAAACGTATCCTCCTATGGTGGTACTAATGACCTTCGATAAAAAAAAGATTGAGGAGATTAAGAAGGCCGAGCAGGAATGGGAAGAAAAGACCGTAAAACCATTCATCCAAAAAGCCCCCGAAAGAAAGGAGAAGTTCATGACAGATGACGGTTTTGAAATCAAGAGGGTTTATACTCCTGCAGACCTTGAAAACTGGGATTATTTGGAAAAGTTAAGCTTCCCCGGCCAGTACCCATTCACCAGAGGAGTTTACGCCACAATGTATAGAGGAAGACTCTGGACAATGAGACAATACGCCGGGTATGCAACTGCTGAAGAATCAAACAAACGTTACAAATACCTTCTCGAGCAAGGGCAGACCGGTTTGAGCGTGGCTTTTGACCTGCCAACCCAGCTCGGTTATGATTCCGATCACCCAATGGCTGAGGGAGAAGTTGGAAAAGTAGGTGTCGCAATCGATTCTCTCTGGGACATGGAGATCCTCTTTGATGGAATTCCCCTCGATAAGGTTTCCACATCAATGACAATTAACGCCACAGCCGCCAATCTTCTGGCCATGTACATCCTCGTTGCTCAAAAACAAGGGGTTCCACCGGAAAAGCTCAGGGGTACAGTCCAGAACGATATCCTTAAGGAGTACATAGCCAGGGGTACCTACATCTTCCCACCAAAGCCCTCCATGAGATTGACAACAGACATTATAATGTACTGTGCTGAAAACGTTCCAAAGTGGAATCCGATAAGCATAAGCGGTTACCACATCAGAGAAGCCGGAGCAAATGCTGTGCAGGAGGTTGCCTTTACACTGGCGGACGGTATCGAGTATGTTAAGGCTGTCATAGAAAGGGGCATGGACGTTGACAAGTTCGCTCCGAGATTGAGCTTCTTCTTCAACGCACACAACAACTTCCTTGAGGAGATAGCCAAATTCAGGGCCGCAAGAAGGCTTTGGGCGAAGATTATGAAAGAGAAATTTGGTGCAAAGAATCCAAGGTCAATGCTTCTAAGATTCCACACCCAAACAGCAGGTTCAACTTTGACTGCCCAGCAGCCCGAAAACAACATAGTAAGAGTTGCTATCCAAGCCCTTGCAGCAGTTCTTGGAGGAACCCAATCCCTGCACACCAACTCATACGACGAGGCTTTAAGCCTTCCAACCGAGAAGAGCGTTAGAATAGCCTTGAGGACACAGCAGATCATAGCTTACGAGAGCGGCGTCGTTGATACAATAGATCCCCTCGGAGGAAGCTATTACATTGAGTGGCTCACCGACCACATAGAGGAAGAGGCCATGAAGTACATCGAAAAGATCGAAGCTATGGGAGGCATGATGAAGGCCATTGAGAGGGGCTACATCCAGAAGGAGATTGCAGATTCAGCTTACAAGTACCAGAAGGAGATTGAGGAGAAAAAGCGCATTATAGTCGGAGTAAACGAGTTTGTCGTTGACGAGCCAGTAGAGGTCGAAATCCTCAAGGTAGACCCAAGCATTAGGGATAAGCAAATAGAAAGACTGAAGAAGCTAAGGAGCACAAGAGACAACAAGAAGGTTGAAGAGGCCCTAGACAAACTCAGAAAGGCTGCAGAGAGTGAGGATGAGAACTTAATGCCCTACATCATTGAGGCACACAAGCACTTGGCAACCCTCGGCGAAGTCACTGACGTCCTAAGGGAAGTTTGGGGTGAATACAGGGCTCCACTTATCTTCTGATCTATCCTATTTTCTTTTCTAAATATACTACAACAGCAAGGAGTATCACAAGTGCCCCAATTATAAGGTATGCCTCTCTTGACTTCAATTCGCTAACTTCTGCTCCTCCGCTCGCTTTTTCAAAGTTTAGGGTGATGTTCCCTTCTCCAATTATTGCCACCGCTATGAAGTCCTCGTAGCTCCTTACGCCGAGTTCTCCTTCGAGGACTTTCCCCCTTCCCTTGAAGGCCCCCTTGAAGTTCGTTGACAGTGGGTCGAAGTTTTCCTTTTCGTTGTTTAGGGTAAAGTAGTACACCCTTAACTCTACATCCCTATCTGAGGAAAGGGAAAATTTCAGCTTTTGACCCCTTAGAGGGGTTGCATTTATTATGAACACCCTCATCCCTTCGCCAAATTCCCTCTTTTTAAGCTCAAAAGTAACGTTCCTCAGCTCGTTGAGATAATCAGACACCAGCAGAACTCCCTCGAAGTAGCCTTCTCCTTCAACCATTATCATAAACTCGCTCTCATTGAACACTATGTAGTCACTTCTTCCCCTCTCTTGCGTCGAGGATGCTATGATCTTTCCCGAGAGGTCCAAGATGTGGAGCCTAAGGTCTTTGCCCTGCCGTATGTACCTCCCGTAGAGGATGGCAATCTTTTCTCCTTCCCACGGCTCAAAGACAAAAGGAGGTGTTATCTCGTTCCCCATCACCCTATAAGGCAACCCTACATGGTGGTGCTCGCTCGTATAGTTGACCTTGGCAAGCCAGTTGTCACCATAGACCGGGAGTATTCCTATCCCGCTGACTTCCAGCTTTAAGGGAATCTCGATGTCGTTAACTGTCACGCTGAAGTTGATGGGCTTATTGAGCATGAAACCCTGCGGTAGGCTTGGAAGCTTTAAAACTAGCGTTACCTGGGCATTTTGAGTAACATCGAGCTCCTTAACCTGAGTGTCCCCATAGTAGAAGTAGGCCTTTATAGGGTCCGGCAACCCCTCAACGCCAAAGCTTGCCTTCCCACTGCCGGTGAGGCTTATCACATAGCTCACGCTTCTCCCAAGTATGCCCTTTGCGTAAGAGTTAACAGCTTTCGCGCTCAGCTCTGCCCTTAATGAGATGGGAAAAGTTGCGGAGTAAGAAGGTGACATAACTCCAACGGTTAAAATCTGCGCTTCTTCCGGAACTTTAAACTCAAGAGAAACCTCTTCGTCGGGTATTATCGTGACGTCGGCAAAATAGGGCTCCCCCACAATGACAGAGTTCTGGTAAATAGACACCCTTCCCGAAAACGCTGTCTTTCCGTCGTTTCTCAGCCATATCTTCAACATGTCCTTTTCCTTCTCAATCCTCGTAAGAGATATCCTTGGCATTTCGAAGTAGAAGCTCTCCTGCTTTATTACGCCATAGTCAACAAGAACCGTGCCCTGAACAGCGTCGGTCTCAAAGACTACTTCCCGCTCTCCCTTTGAGCTGAGGAAGACCTTTCTCCTCTCGAGAGTCATCCCGCTAACCAGGAGCTTAATGGTGACGTTAACGGGGTCCCCATGGTTTCTCAGAAGGACATGAAGCTTTTCATCCTTCCAGATGCGCTCAATCGTTACAAGTTCTTCAGTAGAAGTGACAGTTATGGTTTTTGATAGCTTGGCCTCCTTCAGCATGAAGGTTAGCTGAGTATAGGGGGGAGAAACCTTCAAAGTCAGGCCTTCCCCGGGCTTAAGGACAATAGGCCGCTCCTCTATCTCCACTCCCTGAGCAAGAATCACCAGGGTGTCGTTGATCTCATAATACCCTGTGTTCTCCACCTTTACCCTTACATAGGCATCAAAGGTCTCCACGAGGGATACACTGAAGTCCCTCTTTTTTAGAACCTCAACGCCGGAGTAGTTGCCGCTTAGATGGAGCTTAAGGGTAAGTGTATTCATATCAAGGCTTCCAACGGTGTAGTTTACCCCTTCAAAGAAAACACTCTCGCCGAAGTGCAGCCCTTTGATTAGGCTCGTGTTTTCACTCTCTAACAATAGAAAAACCAGATTCGGATTGTTTTGAGCTACATCAAAGGTTACGATGGTGTCATCAACTATCAAAACCTCATCTATCCCAAGCTCGACAGATAGGGCAAGAGCGTTCCCGACAAAGAGGAGAAGTATGAAAAACGGTAAAATTTTCTTCATGGCTCATCCCTCAAACTCCTTTCTGTACAGTCCCAAAAGCGTAAATATGAGGCTCAACAGGATAACGCTGAGGAAAAACAGAGCACTCATGGATGGGTCTCCCTTATAGGTGTCCAGTCCGGTGTGAAGCGTAAAGCCCCTCTTTAGTAAAACCCCTATCTGATAGCTCAGGTTAAAGCGCTCTGGATTGTCAAAGAAGGGCAGCTGTGGGAGTACGAATTGAGCAGTAAAAACCAATCCAAAGCTTGCGAGAGATGCATAAAGGGGTCTCGAAAGGACAACCGAGAGGAGCATCGAAACTGCCCCAAGGCTTCCGAGGATGATGACCGTAACCCCAAGGGCGAACAGGAAGTCGTCGAAAGTCGCCATAAACCCTTCGAAGCCGGACTTGTAGAGGAGAACCATGTAAACCTGCAT
The DNA here is from genome assembly GCF_009372125.1 of Thermococcus sp. 101 C5. NCBI lineage: Archaea > Methanobacteriati > Methanobacteriota > Thermococci > Thermococcales > Thermococcaceae > Thermococcus > Thermococcus sp. 101 C5. The sequence continues at coordinate 2,242 of NZ_WHIZ01000074.1, read as the reverse complement.
CACAAAGTATGGAATACCAAAAATAACGAGCACGGCAGTAATTCCGGAAAGAAACTTGCCTAGGACTATCTCGCTTTTTCTTATCGGTTTCGCGAGGAGAAGTCTTATTGTGCCTTTGTCAATCTCACTCGCGAGCAAATCACTCATGACGATTATAACGACGAGTTGCCCGATCACACTTGCCCAGAAGTTTATTAAAAACTGAGAAATGTTTATCTGGAATGAAATCTCCAGGGCTTTTGCGCTGTATTCAGTTATCTCTTCATGGGTGAAAAAGTAAACTATTACTGGAAGGAGCATTAGGACAAGCATCACCTTAAGCCGTCTCGACTTCAAAAGCCTGTAGACCTCGTTTTGGTACAGAACGCTAATCACTTTCCTCACCTATGCTGAACTTTTCCATGAGGATTCTCTCAAGCGGGCTTGTGTGGGGCTTGAAGAGCTTTAGGCGAATGCCCCGAGAGGTAAGATACTTCGGAAACTGCAGGAAAAACTCGTCAAGAAACCTCGGGTCTACTTTAACTCTGATTATATTTTCCTCCTCCCACACTTCCCTAACGTATGGCTTTTCTCTTAGGAACTCAATTGCCGCCCTGTTGTCTGAGGTAGAAACATCGTAATCGTTCTCCTCTATCTCAGTAAGCTCGCTTATCTTCCCCTGGGCTATCAAACGCCCCTGGTTAATTAAGCCCACGTAGTTGCACATCTTCTCAACTTCGCTCACTATGTGCGAGCTCACGAAAATAGTCTTCCCCTCTTTAGCAAGGGAGAGAATTTTTCCTATGAATTCTATTCTCCCGAGGGGGTCAAGGTTTGCGGTGGGCTCATCAAGGATTAGAAGCTCCGGGTCACCGATTAGAGCCGAAGCAAAAGCAACCCTCTGTTTCTGTCCCGAGGAGAGCTCCTTTATCTTGTTCAGTGCTAACCTTCCAACGCCAACGTACTTCATGAGCTCCTTCGCCTGCTCTCTCGCTTCCTCCTTTTTTAAGCCGGAGAGCCTGCCCATATAAGTCAGAAAGTCAAAAATCGTCATGTCTTCATAGGCTATCGGAACCTCGGGCATATAGCCAACGTTTTTCATTATTTCAACTCTCTTCTGGGGCATCTCCATGCCAAATATTCTAATCTCTCCATAGGTAGGCCTCAAAGCTGCCGTGAGCATTTTGATTGTTGTGGTCTTACCGGCACCGTTCGGCCCCAAAAAGCCATAGACAACCCCTTTAGGGACTTTAAGGTCGAGATGATAAACTATGTTTCTCTTTCCGAAAAACTTCGTGAGGTCTTTGGTTTCTATGACGTATTCCATCTTCAACACCGGACTGTAGATAATGATCTTAACCACTAGAGAATAACCTGAAAGAAGTTATAATGTTTTTGGGTATGAACTATTCCCGGAAGATTCTTTTGCAGTTACAGTATCCTTTATTAGAGGTTGTCCTCTTATAGTTCCCGATTTCCAGTTATGAGTTATAACTTCTTAGTTATAAGTTATAACCGAAGCTAAACTGTCTCACGAACTTTTGAAACAAACCGAAAACTTCCCAGAATAGCGATTTCGAGAAGACAAGCTTTGATCAAACTTCGCGCAGGCAAGCAGGTAAGCAAACTTTTGGAAAAAGTTTGACCAAAAGAGCTCCCTTCTTAATAACAGGCAAAAACCAGTTGTGCACTACTCAAAAGCACTTTTGGAGGGGTTTACTTCCTAAATACGCACTTTCAATCAGGTTTCAATCCAATTTTAGCGTCTACAGGACGCTTTCTCGAGTGAAACTCTCATAAAAGAGCATGTAAACAAGAAACCCCGTTCATTTATTGTAAATCCTTAGAAAAGCACTCAACATTCCGCCAGCGCTTACGCAGGTAAGGGCTGTTATGGTGGGCCCGCGGGGATTCGAACCCCGGACCTTCGCCGTGTGAGGGCGACGTCATAACCAGTCTAGACCACGGGCCCGCCCGAGCGATCACTCATATCTCCTTGGGTTGTGCTTATAAATTTTCCGCCTCACCAGGGCGTGTTTATAGTAACCTTTATTAGGGTTTTTGCTGAATTCTTTCAGGTGGTTGTCGTGATCCCCAGATGGGATCACAGACTCAAAGACCCTGAAAGCGTGGCATTCGCAATTCTTGACGTTTTAGCAGACTTCGAATCAGAAGGAAAGCTGAAGAACCTGCCAAAATCCAAAAAATTTCCAGTAAAAACAATACTGGCAATACTCCTCTTTAAACAATACTACAACCTACC
>NZ_WHIZ01000073.1:0-7923 GCF_009372125.1 Thermococcus sp. 101 C5 | reverse complement strand
GGTAGGTTGTAGTATTGTTTAAAGAGGAGTATTGCCAGTATTGTTTTTACTGGAAATTTTTTGGATTTTGGCAGGTTCTTCAGCTTTCCTTCTGATTCGAAGTCTGCTAAAACGTCAAGAATTGCGAATGCCACGCTTTCAGGGTCTTTGAGTCTGTGATCCCATCTGGGGATCACGACAACCACCTGAAAGAATTCAGCAAAAACCCTAATAAAGGTTACTATAAACACGCCCCTCTTCGGGTAAGTGATAAAGATATCGAAGGTTCGTATCTATCCGTCTTATATTGCGATCCAATTCAATCTTTAACATCCTTATCAGACGTCTACGAACCCGTTTTTGAGAATACCACTCTTGAATCCACACCCCAATTAAAGCTACAATAGCACCAGAAAGAAGAGTGTGGAAAAAAGTTATCCAAACCATCTTGTCCATTCGTATCACCACCATACCTTAATTACTTTAGTGACCAAGTGTCGTATAAGGTCTGAATTCTTTTTTTTGTTGGTTCAATTTTAATTATTTTGCCCTCCATGTCAGGTGTCAGCTCTATTTCATAATAAGCCTGAGACATAACCTCCATTTCGTAACATTTGACTTCAATTTTAATCTTCCTTGACATAACTGGATCCACTGTAAGGATTATACGAGCGTCCTTCTTAACCTCATCTATTGGATACACTGGAATTGAAAGCGGAATAAATCCTGCACTAACCTGGAATTCATGATCCTTTAATTTCATAATATTTTCCTCTGCCTGAGAGTCTAATATTCCTTTTCCAGTTATATCAATAATAGCCGTTACATAAAAGGCAGGTTTTGAACCGATGTTTCTAAAAATTGGCTCAAAAGCAAGGTTAATGGTTGGAGAGCTTGGATCCCTTGTAATTTTGCATTTAAAGACAACATATGGTTTTGCTAGGGACTTTTTTGCAACTAATTCTAGGCTCTCGTTTAAGTCTAGCCTGTTTGTTGAGTCCCCTATCCTGACATAGGCACATCCAGACTCCCTAGAAAAATATACGACATCATCTCTTCTGCAGGCTTCAATTAAATAAACATATTTACCCTCTCCAACATCTACTTCTATAATATCATATTCCGGAGGAGTTACTGCCCGTGGAACTGAACTTATACCATCTCTAATCCAATTCCTAATTTTCTCCTTATTCAAATGATCTTTAGGTATTCCCGCGATTTCCTTCCTATCACTTACTCCAACAATTAACAAACCCTCGCCTTCGGCACTATTAAGGAATCCAACGATAGACTTGAGAATCTGTTTTTTATACTCTCTTTTTGGGGAAGTTTAACTTCTTTAAACTCAAGCCGCACCGACTCTTCGGAAGTTCTAAGGAATTCCTCCAAGTCCTGCCTGGTTATAGGGGCTTTTTTTCCAAAAAATTCTTCAATTAGACGAGTCATCTTACTCACCTCATAATACATATCAAAATTTTTTCAAAGATTATTCCTCGAAAAGATATTAAAGTTTCGTTTGTCGTGAACTTTTTCACACCAAAATTTTCGCAAAGACAACTAAAATCAATTGTTGTGAAGACGTCATTAAACTGAAAACACGTCTCACTTATACTACAACTCTTAGAAGTCAATTTTGACAATAATATCAACTAAATGTTGCATAATATTCCAAGAGGCCAATAAATACTTGACGAATTTTCCATACTATTTTTGGAAAGGAATATTTAGGGAAAGGGTGTAATCTTGAATTGTGGTGGATAATATGGTGAATCTGTACCGAAAAGGCCGGATAGCTGAGAAGAAAGTTATGGACTGGCTCAGGAGTCATGGCTTTTACAACTTACAGAGGAGCAAAGGTAGTAGGGGACCGTATGATATATATGCTCGTTCTCCGTCTGGTGTGAAAACTTATGTGCAAGTAAAAAGCGGAAGTGCTTGGATCACGAAAGAAGAAAAAGGAAGGTTAAAGGAAGTTGCTAGGAAAAGAGGGGGATTTGCGGCTTATGTCCACAAAGACAAGGGGAATAAGTTCAGAATGATTCCCCTAGGAAATTGGGCAAACAAAAAGAATAGAAAGACTTCTACAGGAATCAAGAAAAAGAACACAACCAAAAGAAAACGCAGGCATTGAATGGGGTGTCCCAAAAGGGAGGAGGGATTTGCATGAGGCTTCCCCTTCCAATACCTAGAGAACCAACCTCTGAAAGGGATTACCTTAAGAAGAACCTTGAAACTAATTACAGAGCAACTATCGCTACTATTAGACAGGGGACTTGGATTGCTAGTTACCTTTGGACAGCTCATGGGTGGCGTGACATTCTAAAACCACGTGGATTTTCGTGGCAAATGTTTATGAAAGCTGTTAGAGCGAATTCTCTGAGCTTCCTTAAATGGATACAAGGAGAAAAAACATGGGAAGAATGCATAAAAGACTTGATCAATATAATTGAGATAATGTTAAAGTATTAAAAAAGTATTAAACCCTAATTCCCAAAAGTAGACTTCCTCTCATTCCTATCGAAAAAGAGAGGTGAGTCAATGACCGAAAGAAATGTGTCTAGTGGATCTGAGGAACTTATAAGGTTTATTTGCAAGGAAGTGGAAGAAAATGAAAAATTCTTGAATAAAAATGCAAAAGATGTTTACGAAGAAGTGATTGGCTTAGGGAATGATGCTATAGATATCCTACGTATAATTATTGAGAAATTCAAAACTGGAGAAGAGGCAATTAAACACCCAATGGCTTTCTTTGCAGTGCACGTGCTCATGCCAATAAGTTATGGAATTTACGTGGATTTGCTTATTGGAAATCTTCCTGCATGCTTTATGGAGCTTAGACTAATGCACGAGACAATGGCAAAGTGTTATCTTGCAGAAAAAATGGGCCAAGATCAAGAATTTTTTGGTACAAGCTTGGAGGCTCTCGAGAAGAGATACACAAGCACAAGCAAACTAATGGAAGAGTTGGGATCAGATTTTGTTAAATTATGGGGCAAACTGTCTGAAAATTGGGCTCATCCAAGAGGGATATCAAGAGGGATATTAAAGCATATTGTAGATAGAGTTGTAGAAAGGGGCATCCCACCTTCCTGGAGCATCATACTTCCAACAACTTATACAAACGATGATCTTGATGACCTCAAAGAATTAAGGAAGCGAGTAGCTGAGTTTAGAAAGTTACTGAAGATTGTGACTTCTGAATTGTATTCCCCAACCCAAAATCCCTAAGCGACATTCAAAACTACCTTGCTTTTATTCCCTTCTGCGAGAAAATTTCGCAAAACCTATATACTCTAAAAACCAAAACCCATAAGAACGTCGGACATTGCATGACAACACCAGGGGGAGACCACCGCATGAACCTAGATATTCAAGAAAATAGAATAAACAGAATTGCAAGATTTCTCATGGAGTATTCCGATGAAAACGGGAACAAAATATACCGGGACAACCTAATAGAAGCAGTAACAACCTCCAAAAAGACATCAATAGAGATAAATTGGGCGCATCTAAGTGCCTTTGACCCGAAACTTGCTACCGAGCTCATGGACTACCCGGAAGAACTCATCTTAGCGACAGAAGACGCTATTCTAATCATTCTCCAGAAGTACTTCTTTATGAAAAACCCTCCGAGGATCCATGCCCGATTTTATGGATTGCCTGAAACACATTCTATCAGAGAAGTAGAGGTCGAACATAAAAACAAATTCATCCAAGTTGAAGGAATCATTGCAAAAGTAAGAGAACCGGGAGTATTCTCTCCAAGAACTATCTTTGTATGCAAAGATTGTGGCCATGAAATGATCAGGCTTCAAAAGCCATACCACAGGATGATAAAACCCGAGAAATGTGAGTGCTGTGGAAATAGAAATCTTGAACTTGACACTGACAAAAGCCAATTTTCAGAGTTTCAAGAAATTTGGATACAAGACCTCTCAGACAAACGAAGAAAAATAAAAGCAATCCTACTAGATGACCTAGTAGACACAGTATCAACCAAAGATCATATAACAGCAACTGGAATCCTACGTTTAGTACCAAAAGAGAAGAGATCTACACCTGTCTTTGAAAAACTCTTAGAAGTCAACCACATAGAAAGACAAACCCAACCGGAGGGACAAAAGTGACAGAGAATCAAGAACGAATAGTGGAACCACTAGCGAAATTTCATGCGAGGTTGGACAAAGAAGGGAGAATTAGATTAACGGCTAGTGAAAAAGCTCTCTAAAACTTGCTATATACTTGTACTACAAGGAAAATAATAATATAGACCTTTGCGCCATGATTATCATGGTTTTTTTAAAATATAAATACCTCTAGGAGGAACACGATGGGAGAAAAAAGCTCACATCCCGATCTAATCGAAAGGCGCCACATAATTTTACAGATAATGATAAGTGCTGTTTTCATGGCTATTGGGATAAATATTCTTTCAAGTGCTATTATTGAGTCTGTTGCCCAATCTATCTCGCTTAGAATTATCCTCTCAATGTTGTTGATATTCGTACCAGCATTGTATCTTACTAAATATTATTTAGGATGAAGTAATTATCGAGACTTTCCCCATGAGACTTTTAGTAGACAAGAATTCGGGTAGGTTTGGCCTGACAGACTATGATCCAGCATTTAGCGCTGCTGTGGTATGGGAAATATTCAAACAAGAACTTCAAAGTAAAAACAAACTTATTCCCAAATTAGACGATCCAGTCCTCCGAGACCTCATCGAATGGATTTTTATAAATTATTTACCTAAAATCTCATCTACAGAAATAAGCCCTGGAGATTTCCACATACTCTCGTATCCAATTCCTTCTCCGGAACCCCTTTCCTTTTTTACCCTGGATGAAACGTTCAAAGATAACATCTTTGTAAAGGCTATTAAAAGTGGTCGGGAGTCTAAGAGCTTTTTTAATGCTCTTTTACCACGTAATGTGAAGATAATTAGAAAAAGACAAAAAGAAAGCCACCCTGCAGAGAGCGAAATTATAATTAAAGGTAAATGGTTCACTCCACTAAATTTTCTTTCAATCACCGCAATGGTCGTTGGAATTGGTTCGGCGGCTACTCTACTCTTACAACTAATGGGATATACTCCCCAAGCTGTAGTTTTGGGAGAGGATAAAATTATCTGCGCAGAAAAGATTGTAGAAAGGGAGGAATTTAAAAAATTAGAAAAATGGATTGAAATAGAGGTTATAGTTACTGTTAAGTATAAAATGCGTGGAGGGTTATTTTTTCATCCTAAATTTAGAGAATGGTGTAATTGGGCTGAGAATGTGTGTTTACATGCGAAAAATTATTTTGATTTTAACAGGTATTTTGAGAAAAAACAAATAAGAAATAGAAAATAAACAGGTAGTAATTCTTGTAAAAAAACCTTTTATAACTTATCCACGCTCAGGAATTACAAAATCAAAGACTTCGTATTTTCCTGTAGGATAAAACTTATCCAAAAAGTCCTTCAGCACCCGATCTATCTTTTTGTTGTCTATCCTAATGTAGTTAAGCTCAAATCTACTCTTAGCCTTGTTCACAAGGTATACAAACAAGAGAACACTTCCAAAGTTGCTCTCTTTTTCCAAAAGCTCCTTAATTGATTTTCTAATTAACTTTAACTGATCAGTTTGATTTTTCAAATGAGCGAGATAGTACAAATTTGTTATGTCTATAAACAAAGCACATCTTGGAACATCGTATCTTCTTTTTGATTTTCTGTTAACAGCTCTTTTTATTTCCTGTATGATGTTTAGATCCTTGTCTGGAGAAATGTGTCTGCTTGTGCATTCAATAAATATTTCCTCCTGATTATATACTACTTTGAAGTCCGGAGGATCAGGAGTAGTGAATTGTAGGCCTTTTCTAATCAAAGAGCTTGCTACAGCAACTTCAAACCTGAATCCATAGTAATCACTGTCACTCGTGTTTATTTTCTCTCTAAACTTTTGCAATAGCGTAGGATCATAACGTTCAATATGCTGCAAATGTTTCACGAGCATTGTTAATCTCGCAAGCTCATAATCTCTAAACGAATACACTCCAGAATTATGATAATAAAATATGTCCTTTAGAGCTCTTCCTATAGGCTTTTCAAAGTCTTCTTTTGTTATGAATCTTGTATTGAGAAGTCTAGATAGCTCGACTACAATATTCCCGTAATTTAACAAGAATATCATAAGGGCTCTAAACTCATTTTCTTTCATGGTATCACATCACCTCAACGTAATTCCTTTTCTATTTGATCTGTTCGCACTCTGTTTAAATACATAAAGAACCCTAGGACTTACTATTGAGAGATCGACAACCGGCATGAGTTACCACCTTCTGTACTCTTCTGAGTCTTTTGCGAACCTACGTGAAAGCCAAAACACAAGATAACTTATCTTATTATGATCTTTCTTTTGGCATCTTTGATTACGATTTCCCTGGACCTACCCTTTCTCCTAATGTCCCCTTCCAGCACTACGACTTCCGCCCCAAGTGCTCTCAGTTTCTTAACGTAACTCTCCAAGTCAACAGTAGCTCCAACGTCCAAGATTACTGCAATGACTTCGTCGAAGTAGTCAACGTAATCTAAAACTTGTCCGACTAATCGCTGGAGCTTGCTCCTACTTTCAGCTATTTTGAGCTCAATTCCAATCCTGTCTCCAATAACTATGTCCACTTTCTGGTCTCCTACAGAAACTTGTCTTTGAACTTGGCTTCCAAGTCTCGCCCTGAGATATTGATAAAGCTGCTTTTCTAAGTCTTCCTCATCCCTAACTACTTCAGGTTCAAAGTCATAGAGAATGTCAATAATATCGACCTCATGAGATAGGGCTTCTTCTTCCTCTTCAGCTTTAAGGGACTCTTCAGTTTCTTCTTCCAGATTTATCGTTTTAATGTTATCGCTCTCTGCTCCAAAGATCATAGCCTTATACTCATCAAGTTCTTTTTGTTTCTGCTTTTTCAAAGCCATAAGAGCCTCATTTGCCTCTTCAAGCCACTTATTAAACTGATAAATGATGTGTCTAGACTTTATCTTGTACCTCTTAGCAACTTCAGAAACTTCTTCGAGAGTCATGTGAGAAGCCATGATATCAACAAGCTCTTCCTTATTTCGGATTTTGTATCTCTTCTTTTCTCCGTTCACAACAGCCGTACGATAAGTAGGGATCCCCTTTGCAACGCAAATTGCTTCAAGTTGCTTCATCTTAAGTTGAGACAAAATTTCTTTCTTAGCCTCAAATGCCTTCCTTTTCATTTCTCTTTGAAATGCTCTTTCGGCCTCAGCTATTTCCATCTTTATTTCCAAAGCCTTCGTTCTGTATTTTGCTTCTTTTGCTGCTCTGTCCATGGTTTTCTTTGTGACCTCACCAGCTTTTTTAAGAAAATCTTTGAGTCCCATCTCACATCACCAAAAGTTAAAACTAAATCAAAACCGCTCCATTTTCGTTGTTTCTACTAAATACCATAAACTTTCACCACAAAGAGAAGCCCTTCTTTTTCCGTTTCTTGGCTCTTTCAGCTCTTCTTTCCATCTTTCCAATCGGATCAATTGTTGTGGGATCTATCATTCTTCCTCCAAAAGGTGTTTTTATAGAATGGCTTTTAGAGATATGCTGCTGAAGCCCCTTATTGGTCTTAAACCACTTACCACAATAAGGACACTCAGGCATAAACCCTAGTTCCCATTAGATCGTTAGAGTTATAAGCACTTAAGTCTTTTGATTGATTGGTGGTTGTATTGAGCTTTCAGAGGAAAATCCTGATCATAAAATCCGAAATCTACCCGATAATCAGCAAACACTACCCGAAAAACACTCACAGGGAAATAATCAGCCTCTACGACCTAATAACCTTCGCAATACTAGCACACTTGCACTTTAACGGAGTTTACAAGCACGCTTACAGAGTCCTAATCGAAGAAATGAAGCTGTTCCCCAAAATCAGGTACAACAAACTAAC
>NZ_WHIZ01000072.1:0-8962 GCF_009372125.1 Thermococcus sp. 101 C5 | reverse complement strand
TGGGCGACCACCTATTATTTTTCTAATAGGTGAAGTTTTAAGGGTTGCGGGCTTTCATCCCCTCCCTATCGGAAGGGCTTTCCCCGCCCGAATAGATAAATTTGCCTTATAATGTTGTAGTTTCAAAAAAGCCGGCATTAGCGAGAGGGTGTAATCCGATGGAACCCTGCCCCTTTAGGGCGGATAGGAGGTCAGTGGTTGAGAACTTTTCTCAAGCCTCACCCTTCAAAACGGGCGGAAAAGAGGTCGGGTGGTGAGATCTCCAGATTAGATTAGGGCGAGACTTTCAAGAACTACAGCGAGTAGTCCCCCAATATCTCCCATAGTGCTTTCATCCTTGGATGCTTTTTCTTAAGCTTTTTCACCAAGCGCTCGTACTCTTTAGCATCCACCTTTTTAATAAGCTTTAGGAGCTCTGCTGCAAATTTGTAGGCGTTTCTGTTCTTCTTGGCAACCTCAAATTCCACAATCTTTTCAATACTCGGGATTATAGACTTTGAATCATCCCCAATGAGAGAGAGTGCATCCAAAATCGCCTGCCTGGAGAGGGTTCCGGTTATGTACTTTTCGACGGCATCTGGAAATAACTCGATAATTCTATCCTTAAGACCCAGTTCAAGCGCACATAAAAACGCTATGTTTGCATTTTCTTTCTTTAGTATCTCTTCAAAGACCCCAAATCTGCCCGTTGCCTCTATGGCCTCACAAACATAGCTTGTGAGATACCCTACACCATCGCTCGCCGTGTAGAGATCTATAACCTTCTCATATTCCCTCCTTTTGCCAAAGTACTCTATAAGCAAATGATACTCTGAGAATTTCAAGCCGAGTTCCTCCGCAAGTTCTGGATTCACCTCTAGGAGAAGCATTACTTTCTCCCGCGGACTTAAGCTGGAGTTTAGTATAAGCGCCTCGGCCTTTTCTTTCTCTCCAATCTTTGCGAGCAACGGTGCTCTTAGCTCAACGCTCATGTTCTCGGCATTTAAGATATCCTCTTTGAAGAGCTCAGCGTTCCTCAGCAGAACTTCATAGGCGTATCTATAGACATCATCTGGCACGTCTAAAAGCTTAAGGAGTTCTAAAAACCTTTTAAAGTCTTCTTTACTGATGTTTTTCTCTATGACCTCAAACAAGGGTTTCAGTACAATATCTCCATAGTAAAAATCCCTATAGTCGTCGTAAAACCCACCGAAGCCGTAGTAGTGCCTGCATATGTACTTAATCAGCTCCCAAGCGTCTTCCTTTGAAATTCCGCTCTTACTTATCCTGCCCACCTCAACCGCATCTTCATAGGAGAGATATCCCTCAAAATAAGAGAAGAGGTCTACTTCTCTTTTTATTTCAGGCAGAATTTCCGGATTGCTTTTCAGGATTTCCCTTAAAATTTCCAAAATTTCCTCTTTGCTCTTCTCTTTCAGGGATTCGAGGAAAGCATCACCATCGAAAAATTCCCCATTGGAGTATGCAAGAAATGCCGCCACACCATGTTTGCAGTTTCTCCCATAGGGGCATGTGCAAAAGGAGTTCATATTCCTGAGGTCAAACTCAACCCTGTACGTCTTGCTTCCCCTAACCTGTGCGTAAAGTACGTCCCCAATTTTTACAGCACTTAAAACCCTCCCTTCCCTGTAGTACCTTTCTCCCCTCTCAAATACCCTGCTCCCAAAAATCCTTCTTACTTCCCTCAAGCTCATCCTTAATGCCCAAAAACTGGGAGGCGAAGAGGTATAAAAATTTTAGGTTCTTAGGGTGTGTTTATACTGACCTCCTCCCCCGCCTTAGCTAAGGATTCAACGGTTTAACCCTACCCAAAAGCAGGCGGAGAGGTTTGAGGAGTCTCATCAAGCTCCGTGATGATCGGGGTTTTCAACCCTCAGGCCCGGCCAAAGGCCCATTACTCCTCCCTTGGGCATACAAACCGCCCAAGTTCGGGGTTATACTTCCAACAGTCTTCCTCAAAATATTGAAAGCACCAACAAGATCAGCATTAAAGATAAGTCCTGTTGCGGGACACTTAAAAAGCCCCCTAACAAACCTCGCCCCCTTGTGGGGCTTCCCGCAGACGGGGCACGTTTGCGAAGTAAAAACTAGTTCGCTTTTTATTCCTAAAGACATGATAATCTTTCCTATAGTTATAGAGTTCAACCGAAAAATATAAATATCCAGAAACAGGATAATCCTATAGGTGGATAATAAATGAAATTCTACGACAGGGAGAAGGAGCTCGAAGCCCTGGAAAAAAGCTTTAACCTCATAAAAAGGAGGTCTTCCCTAGTTATAATTACTGGTAGACGTAGAATTGGAAAAACAAGACTCGTTAGAGAATTTTTCTCAAGGAAAAATATTCCTTACTTAGACTTTTTTGTATCGGTGAAGGAGGAGTCACTCTTACTTGAGGACTTTCAGGAGGAGATAAGCGAAAAGCTTGGCTATTCCCCAAAATTTGAGAACTTTGAGGATTTTTTGAGCTTCTTGTTCAAAACTCAAGATAAGATAGCAATATTTTTTGATGAGTTCCAGAACTTTCTCAAAATAAACCCCTCCATAATTTACGACCTTCAAAAGTTCTGGGATAAATACAAAGAAGAGAAACGCTTTTTCATTGTGCTTTCTGGATCTTACATAGGGATGATGAAAAAGGTGTTCCTCCTTAGAAAATCCCCCCTGTATGGTAGGAGCGACCTTTATATAGACCTCAAGCCGTTGAAACCAAACGTTGTTTTTCAAATGCTTGATAACCTTGGTATAAAGGACTTTGAGGAAAAAATAAAGTTTTATGGAGTTTTTGGTGGCGTGCCTAAGTATTATGAGTATCTTGAACTATTTAACGAAAAGACTTTCTTCAGCTTTCTGGAAGAGATGCTAAGATTTTCCTCTATTCTGCAGAGCGAGGGTGAGGCTTTGCTCATAGAAGAGTTTGGGAGAACCCACAAGATATATTTCTCTATCTTGGAAGCCATTGCGAACAGTAGAAACACCCTCGTTGAGATAGCAAACGCAATCTCCCAGAAACCCACTACCATAACGAAGTACCTGAAAGCCCTGGAAGAATATTTCAATTTGATTTCAAGAGAAAAACCCCTGCTGGAGAAAAAAAGTAAAAAATCCCGTTATATAATCAACGATTACTTCCTAAACTTTTGGTTTACCTTCATACGAAAGAACCAGAATCTGGTTGAAACAGAGAACTATGATGCCCTAATAAGGAAAATTGAAAATGGCTTCCCCAACTACTTTGGCAGGATATTCGAAAGGGTTGTGAGGGATATTCTCGTTGAACTGAACCAGAGGGGAGTTCTGGAATTCGACGAAATTGGGCCACAATGGGGTAAGAGCAGAAAAGGAAGCTACGAAATTGACCTCGTTGCAACAAAAGGCAACAAAGCTTTGTTTATTGAGGTTAAATGGAGAGATGACGTTAATGGAAAAAAAGTTTTGGAAGATTTAATGGAAAAAGCGGAATTAACAAAATGGAAGGGGGAGAAAGAATTCCTAATAATTGCAAAGAGCTTTAAAAAGAGAGCCCCTGATGCCACATGCTGGGATTTAAAAGATCTGGAAAGATTAATAGCCGCTCAAAGCTAGTCATTGAGAATTATCACATCGAGGTTCTCAAAGTGCTTGTCAAAGACACTCCAACAGCTCTTTTTCGAGATCCTCCCCTTTGACTTTAACCTCAATTATATCAAAGAACTTGGAGAGGTTTGGCTTCTTCCGTGGAAGATTTCCATCCTATCTTCGAGCTCAACAAGTATAACTTCACTCCCCCATTTTTCCCCACTCTTTTGGAATGACAATTCTTCCTTGAGGGTCATCTTTTTGACTATCACTATCAAAATCACCATTTATCCTAGAACAATAAATTCTAAGATATGGTTTTTGGTATCATAAGCAAGGGCGCAAATCTATATTCCATAAAATATAAAAACATCAAAAATTTATATTCTATGGGATATAAGATGTTGAAAAGAGAAGAAATTATTGAGCTGATCAGTGTAGATAATTTTTGGGGCAGGCCTCAAGAGATTGGAATAGAAAGGGATTACTACTTAAAACGGCTTAGCAAACTTGCCAAAGCTAAGGACTTCTCAATATCGATTATTGGAGTTAGAAGATCAGGAAAGACCTTTCTAACAAAGCAGTTTTTGAAAAAAGCCATAGACTCTGGACTTGGCCCCGAACAAACCCTCTACGTAAACCTAGAAGATCCAAGGTTTCACCCTTACCTAAGTTTAGAGCTCTTGGATGAGATCTATCAAGCGTACAGAACGTTTGTCAACAGAGATAAATTTGCGTTGATAGTCCTTGATGAAATCCAAAACATTGAGGACTGGGAAAAATGGGTTCGGAGAGCAATGGAAAAAGAAAACGTCCAAATAATTGTAACTGGATCAACGTCTTCCCTTTTAAAAAGTGAGGTATCAACTGCATTAACCGGACGTTCGCTAACTCTCGAAGTTTTCCCGCTCAGTTTCCGAGAGTTCTTGAAATTCAAAGGGATTGTGGTTGAGAACCAGCTAGACATTATAAAAAACAGAGCTAAAATAGAGAGACTCCTAATAGAGTACCTCCAATTCGGGGGATTTCCAAGAGTAGTTCTGGAAGAGGATGAATTCTTAAAAAGAGAAATACTCAAGGAGCTTTTTGACGGCATCGTAATGAGAGACGTTGTATTCCGGCATGGATTTAGGGAAGTAAATTCAGTCAAACTGGTTGCAGAATTGGCCATAAACTCGTTCTCCTCTCTTAAGAGCATAAGCAGTCTAAGAAATGAACTGGCCGGAATCCTAAAGAGGAAAGTCTCTCCAAATTTTGTTGCGGAGGTAATAGAAGCCCTCAGAGAAAGTTATCTGCTCTTCACAATCCCACCTTTTTCTCCAAAGATAAAAGATGTAAAGAAGTACCCAAAGAAAATTTATGTCGTAGATACAGGATTAGCGACCTCCGTAGCATTAAGTTTCTCCAAAAATCTAGGCAGGTTAGCCGAGAATGCAGTTGCCGTACATCTCATTAAAAAATATGGAGAAAACAACCTGTTCTACTACAAGGGCAAGAGAGAAGTTGATTTCATTATCAAAGAAGGGTTAAAAGTAACAAAAGCAATCCAAGTAACTTGGGATTTAAGAGAAAGCCACGAAAGAGAAGTAGAAGCCATATTGGAGGCAATGGATGTCTTTAATCTTGACAAAGGCCTTATCATAACTGCAAATGAAGAAGGAGAAGAAGCTCACGGAAACAAAAAGGTAAAACTAATTCCACTCTGGAAGTTTCTTCTGGATTTAGAGTTTGCAAAAGAATTTTAAGGCTCCCCTTCTTTATCCCTCCGGTGGTCAAATGAATCTTAGAGATTACTGGGACCTCATAACGATAATCGCACTATCGCTCCTCCTTGACATTCTCATAGCCTTCTACCCAGACAGCCTGCTTAGGAAAGCCCTTGGCTTAGCCTTCGTGCTCTTCTTTCCGGGCTATGTTTTCATAACAGCCCTATTCCCAGAGAAGAAGGAGCTTGACAACCTCGAACGCCTGGCTTTGAGCCTTGGTCTGAGCATTGCAATCGTGCCCCTCATAGGTTTGCTCCTAAACTACACCCCATGGGGAATAAGGTTAATTCCTATCCTCGTGAGCTTAACAATCTTCAACGTAATCTTTGCCCTTGTAGCAATATACAGAAGAGCTAATGCCATTAACCCCTGGATTCCAAGGATAAGCATTGAGAAAATAAAGGAAGAGCTCGAGTGGGAGCAGTCAAGCAGGCTAGACAAGGCTTTGACGGTGATTCTTGTAATAGCTATAATCACCTCCATTGGCACCCTTGCCTATGTTGTAACACATCCCAGGGCCGGAGAAAAGTTCACAGAGTTCTACATTCTTGGCCCAGAGGGAAAAGCCGACGATTATCCCACGGAGCTCTTTGTCGGAGAGAACGGTACCGTCATTCTGGGAATAGCAAACCACGAGTACCGGAACGTTACCTACCACGTCGAGATTTGGCTTGTGAACCTAACCTACGACTTCGAAACGAACAGAACCATTATACATAATATGTACCTTATGGATTACTTCAACGTAACTTTGCCCCACAAGCCAGTTGACCTCGAGAGCAACTGGACGCCGCAGTGGGAGATGAACTACACATTCAACATTGATAAGCCCGGAAAGTGGCAGCTCTGGTTCTTGCTCTTTAAGGACGAGAGACCCCCACTTCCAGAACCGATAAATGGAGACTACGTCCAGACAAACGCCACCCAGAGGATTCTTGACGCGATTGAGGGGAAAATACAGTCCTTGAAGCTCAACATTGAGGTTAGGGAGATTTAATCTTTTGTATCTAATTGTTTATGTCTTCATATTTCTCAGATCCTCCCACTGATCTCTCCCTGCCCTGAAGGGTAGGGCTTTCGAAAGAAACTAGATTCTCTGTCAATGAAACCCACTATACTCACCTGCTGAGGTATTCATCAAGTGAATACAGGAGTTACATGCGACTTCAAAATATTGAGGATATGCGTATACAAAACACTTATATATCTGTATTACAAATATGCTTGTAGGTGAATTACATGGGAAACGTTGTTAGTATTCGTGTTCCACCAGAAATCAAGCGTGAAATGGATAAGCTAAAGGGCGAGATTAACTGGAGTGAGGAAATAAGGAGGTTCATAAAGAAGAAGATAGAGGAACATAAAAAGAGAAAAGCTCTCCAAGAGGTTATAGATTACATCCAAGCCTTGCCTGAAGCACCAAAGGGAACAGCACAAAAGTTAGTGAGGGAGGACCGTGATAGTCATTGACTCCTCAGTTTTTTCAAAGTTTTTGTTAAAGGAGGAAGGGTGGAAAAAAGTGATCCCCTACCTAGATCCAAGCTTAGAGCCACATGCCGTAGACATGTTACTCATTGAGACAACAAATGCTGTGTGGAAATACATGAAAAAGTACAAGGTAATAACGAGAGAGCAAGCCATGGGACTTTACAAACAGATGACAAAACTCATAGAGGAGAAAATTATAACTCTGGAGCCGGGGAAGAAATATTTGCAAGAGGCTTTGAAAATTGCTATGGATTATGACATTTCCATTTATGACAGCCTGTTTTTGGCACAGGCTAGAAATCTAAAAGCCGAGCTGATTACAAGCGATAAAAGACAAAGAGAAGTAGCTAAAAAAATCGGACTGAACGCAATTTACATAGAATAAAGCCCACGAGAGAAAAAAGCGGGCTAGCCCCACACTGCTTATTGATATGATTATGATCTATGGAAGTTGAGCGAATTGATAGCCAGCGTTTATGCTTGCCTTTTGAAGTATCTTTTTAGTTCGGTAGTTCTTAAAACTATATTGGGTAACATTAAAACGAAAATATTTTAAGCATATTTTACTTGAACAGATTGTAAAAATCTTTGGGTGAGAACCATGAAAAGAGAACTGTCTCTCATATTTGTGGGCCTTTTAATCGGTGCAATGGGACTCAAGATAGGGATGGCAATTTTCAGCGACATAAGTCTTTCGGAAAAGAACGAGATTTCCACTGGAGAATTTGACGTTAGAATAAGCAAGACGGGAACCAGTTTTTACAACGACTTAAAACTTTTTGACTTCGACGATTTAAAACCCGGAGATGAAGTAAAAGCTGAGTTCTACATAAAAAACAGCGGAGACTTCAACATCTCAAGGATAATATTAATCCCAAGCGTTCAGGACTTAGAAAGCGGAGACCTCACAGATGCAGAAGCAAAGATAGACACAACTCCAGATGTAGGCGAGCTCAGCAAAAACCTCATAATTGAGTGGATAGTTGTAACGGTGAAAAATCAGACCTATACGCTAAGCGATTACTCAGGAAAAACTCTATTTGATTTAAACAATCAATCAATATCCCTACTTACCTCCCCTCTCGCACCATCGGAAACGCTCAAAGTTTCAATGTTCTTCCTCGTAAACCCTGATGCAGGTAATGAAATTCAAAAAGACCTATGCTTGGTTTCCCTTCAAATTTACGCGGAGCAGTGAATTTTTAAATTCTCCCTTCCTTTCTTTTGTGGTGCTGGTTATGATTGGAATCATCTTTGACATGGACGGAGTGATTTACAGAGGAAAAGAACCCATTGAAGGGGCTAAAGAAGTCATTGAGTTCTTAAAAGCGAATGGAATTCCCTTTGTTTTCCTCACGAACAATTCCACCAGAAATGCAAGAATGTACAAAGAAAAGCTCCAAAAGATGGGGATTGACGTTGAGGAAGAGCAAATAATAACTTCCGGCCATGCAACAGCTAAGTATTTGAGCAGAAACTTTAAGAGGGGCAACGTTTTTGTAATCGGCGGGGAAGGGCTTGTGGAAGAGATAAAATCAATAGGCTGGCCTGTAATAAGCGTTGAGGATGCAAAGGAACGGTGGAGGGAAATAAAATACGTTGTAGTTGGCCTCGACCCCAAGCTGACCTACGAGAAGCTCAAATATGGCTGCTTGGCCATAAGAAATGGCGCGCTCTTTATAGGAACCAACCCAGACACAACGTATCCAAGTGAAGAGGGTATTCTGCCCGGGGCCGGCTCGATAATTGCCGCTCTAAAAGTCGCAACAGAGAAAGAGCCCCTCATTATAGGGAAACCAAATAAACCTGTATTTGAGGTCGTGAAGGAAAAGCTCAATGCTGATGAAATCTGGGTGGTTGGAGATAGGCTTGACACGGACATAGCTTTTGCAAAGAGGATAAACGCCAAGGCGATAATGGTGCTCACAGGAGTTAACACACTTAAAGACATTGAAAAGAGCGAAATAAAACCAGATGTGGTTATGCCAAGCATAAAAGAGCTCATAAAATACCTTGAAGCCTACTTAGAACAGCAAGGCCAAAAAGTGAGTGAATAACATAGCTCAAAGAATCGGGGCGTGTTTAGTTTCACCCCCTGTTATTTAAACAGTATTTGACTCTGAGGAGGATTTTCAGACCATAACACATTA